>JAJCYJ010000053.1 GCA_029262975.1 Saprospiraceae bacterium | reverse complement strand
AAATCAAACCTGTACCATTGGTGCAATATTCACCAGATGCAGGAGCACCTCCAACTGAAAAAACAGAAATCCGGTTTGCATATGATGATAAGTATTTTTATGGATCAATAAGGGCATTTGATAGTGATCCTAAAGGAATACGAGGTAATTCACTTTATCGGGATCGTCTTGCAGGATCAGATCATTTTGAAATTCTCCTGGATTCTTATAATGATAATGAGTCAGCATTTATTTTCAATACGATATCGACAGGAGTAAGGACTGATGCCGCCATTGCCAATGACGCTACGGGAGGCACGATTTCTTCGAGTGCATGGTTCAATGGTAATTTCAATACGTTTTGGGATACGAAGGTATCCAAAGATGAAAAAGGGTGGTATGCTGAAACGCGTATTCCATTTAGTAGTTTAAGGTTTCAAAATACCGACGGTGATGTTATCATGGGGCTGACTGTCCAGCGCAAAATAGCACGAAAGTTGGAGCGCCTGGTTTTCCCAAATATCAAACCTGAAAATGATTGGGCTTTTCTGAAGCCATCCCTGGCACAAAAAATTCTAATCAAAGGAATCGAACCAACCAAGACAGTATATATTTCACCCTATGTTCTGGCTGGGTTTTCAAGGTCCAATAATTTGAATGACAGTGGAAGCGAATATGTTTCTGAGCATAAATTTCAAAGAGAGATTGGTGGTGATGTAAAGTTCTCAATCACCAATAATATAACCATGGATTTTACTGTAAACACAGATTTTGCGCAGGTTGAAGCAGACGATCAGTTGATAAACTTGACAAGATTTTCACTTTTTTTTCCTGAAAAGCGTCAATTTTTTCAAGAGCGATCAGGCATCTTCGAATTTCGTACAGGTGGGTTGAGTCGGCTGTTTTTCAGCCGTCGAATCGGACTTACTAATCAAGGTATACCGGTTCCGAGAATAGGTGGAGTAAGACTCGTCGGACGTTTAGACAACTGGGATATAGGAGTGCTCAATATGCAGACCAGAAACTTTGAAGATCTTAAATCTGAAAACTTTGGTGTCCTTCGGGTTAAAAGAAGAGTGTTTAATAACCAAAGTACAATTGGAGGGATTTTGACCAGTCGTTTAGGCGAACGTGGAACGAGGAATATTGCCTATGGAATGGACGGATTATTTCGTCTTTCAGTAGTAGATTTTTTAACACTGAATTGGTCCCAAACTTTTGATTCAAATTCTGAGGATATTAGCCCGGTCGATAATTCGAATAATGGGCGACTCACGCTCGAACTAAATCGACGTAGAAGATTCGGTTTTGGATATAATCTTGGGTTGATATATTCTGGAGCTAATTATAACCCTCAGCTGGGATTCGTGGATAGAAATAATTTTAAATTTGGAACAGCAACATTGTCTAATACATGGCTGTACCCTGAGGGGTCTTCATTTATTTATCAGACTATTTCTGCTTCGGGTTTTGCCTATATTGATAATGAAACAGAACAGATTATATCTGCAGAAATTGCACCCGAATGGAGTTTCTCTACACGTTCACAAGATGCAGGGCAAGTCGGGGTAAAATGGATTTACGAAAGCTTGTTTGACCCATTCGCACTTTCTGAAAATGTAATTATTCCAATTGGTGACTATCGCTTTTCCAGATTGAAAGCGTCTTACAGGATGGCAGGAGAAAAGATTATTAGAACAGGTGTGTCAATTGAAACGGGTACTTTTTACGATGGTTGGCTGCATACCTTAGAATTTTCTCCAAGCTGGTTTGTTTCAAAACATCTGGAATTAGGTCTTAATTATTCTTTTAATAAGGCAACATTTGACATTAGGAATGAATCGCTTAATGTACATATCGCCCGTCTTCGTATAGGTACTGCTGTCAACAGCAAAATTTCTACTAATGCTTTCGTCCAATTCAGTTCATCAAGCGACCTGTTTTCTGCAAATGTAAGATTCAGATATAATATCAGCGAGGGAAGAGATTTATGGATTGTTTTGAACGAGGGATTAAACACTGATAGATTCTCTCGTTCTCCAATTCTTCCTAAAGTTAACGCTGAATCTATACTTGTTAAATATGTGCATACCTTCATTAATTAACGGGTTGAGCGGTTGTCAAATAGTCTCGTAATAATCAATTGTTTTTAAAAATCAGAGAATTTTGTATTTATGAGAAAAGATCATAACTCTGAAAGAGCGATATTTTAGCAGTCAGGGAAGGCAATCCCTGGTTCGAAATTGCCAATTCTAATTTATGTAATATGATCAACCACTCAATAGGTTAAATAGAAAATATTAATACTGGATCATATTCAATTTTAAAAGAATGTTGTTATTGTACATCGGAAAATGAACACAGTTAAACTTATAATCTACTTTCCATTTTACGGAGATTTTAGTTCATTCCTATCCACCGAAAGAATCATTTGTGTTGCGACCGCAACTACCTGGATTAATTCTTTTCTATAATTCTTGAGTCGATTCTCTTGTAATGCTGCATTCGTTCCTTTCCAATTTTTCGGGGCAGGGTAATTAAAATGATGGTCCAGGGCTTCTTTAGCGGTTTCGCCTATTTCCTCAGATAGAATACTCATCCATTCTATGGGTGAATGATCTTGAACACCCCATTTTTCATTTTGACGCTGTATTTCTAATTCAATTTCTGCGAAAATATTATTCATCTTACTATATATAATGTTTGAAGGCCAACATTCAATTCAGACTAAACATTTTTTAATGAAGAATTAACTAAGGTATTCTTATTAAGTCACCAAAGAATATGGCATTGAGAAATAGTTTATTAGTTCCATACCATGTGCCGCGAAAGTTTGGATCTTCTGCAAAGAGCACAGTTCTTCCACTTCCGACCCGACTTACAATTATAGAGGCGGATTTCTTGAGATAATTATTTAATACATCGTCAGTAATAAAACCATCAACGTGAGGGTCGGATGTGTAAATGGCTACATTACTGAATTCATTTTTGCTTGGTTTTAGCCATACACTGTTGTTTCGATACACAGGTAAATGAGTACGGTCGTAGCCATAACCTATAGGGTGAGTTATATCCAGGTCGGTCATAAAGATAGCACCTCCTACCTCATCTTTACCCCTTCTTTCCCGTGCGCCATCATATGGAAATCTCTTAATTCCTGTAGAGTCTTGTTTTACGTCTGCCTTTTTAACAAGTTCTTCTTTGACTATTTTTTTTCTAATTGCCCATTCTGAAGCCCTGCCAATAGTAATCAATGTATTGCCTTTTGAGATCCAATTTTTCAATTTTTGAATATCTGTACTATCGAGATTATTATAATTTCCTGATATTAAAATGAGCGTGTTGTAATTGGAAAGATCCACCCTGCTGAACATATCTCCCCGAAGTTTTGTAATTGGCATTTTTACTCTTTGATCAAGAAGATG
>JAJCYJ010000052.1 GCA_029262975.1 Saprospiraceae bacterium | reverse complement strand
ATAATCCAATTCTTCCTGGATTCGCTTTTTTTCGGCTTCGACATCAATTTCAACATCGTATTGAAGAAAATACTTTTCGTTATCACTTAGAATTGCCGATCCATTTGAGGGTAAATCTCTGACAATCGAAATCTTACTGATGACAGCCATTTTTTTAAGGGGCTCATGAAGCGCGTCTATAGACAATAGATTATCTCCGTTTGTCTCAACATATAGTGATAAAGCTACCTTCATTCCAAGACCTTTCGCATTCCGAGTCTCCCTGATTTTCGTCACAAGGGATTGGATTTTTCCCACATTCTCTATTATACGGGCATTTGCTTCTCCTGCTGTTGGATAAGAAGAGATCATGCAATCTTCTCTTTCTTTTCGGCTAGATAATTGATGCCAGATTTCTTCAGTTATAAATGGCATCAATGGATGTAACAGAATACAAATCTTTTCAAAAAATCCAACTGTCACAGCAAGTGTTTGCGTGTCAATAGGTTTTTCAAAATCTGGTTTTATCATTTCCAAATACCAGGAACAGAAGTCGTTCCAGACAAAAGAGTATAATTTCATGGTTACATCCGACAGTCTATATTGATCATAATCCTTATTCAGATCTATGATCGTTTCATTCATCTTTGCCTCGAACCATTCGATTGCAACTTGATTGGCTACAGGTATTTCTTTTTCTTCGACATCCCATCCTTTCATCAGCCGCAAGGCATTCCACATTTTATTGCAAAAGTTTCTTCCTTGTTCGCAAAGTTTTTCCTCAAATAGCAAATCGCCACCGGCCGGAGAAGAAGATAAAACGCCAAAGCGTACGCCATCAGCTCCATATTCATTGATCAGGTTGAGCGCATCCGGAGAGTTACCCAAGGATTTACTCATCTTCCTGCGTTGCCTGTCTCGCACCATTCCGGTAAAATATACTTCTCGAAACGCTCGCTTATCCTCCCATTCATAACCTGACATGATCATCCTTGCTACCCACAAGAAAATTATGTCCCAGCCTGTTACAAGGATTGATGTCGGAAAGTAGTAGTCCAATTCTTTTTTAGACTGGAATCCTTTAAAACAAGTTATGGGCCACAGCCAGGAACTAAACCAGGTATCCAGTACATCTTCATCCTGACGCAGATCAGATATATCCAGCATAGGGCCATAGTCTTGTTCTGCCAAGCGAAGAGCTTCTTCAGCTGATGTCGCGACATACACCTTATCTTCATAGTAGTAGGCTGGAATTCGATGCCCCCACCAAAGTTGTCTGGAAATACACCAATCCCGGATATTCTCCATCCAGTGCTTATAAGTATTCTTCTGTTTTTTAGGATAAAACTCAATTTCATCTGTCATGACAGCATCTAATGCCGGCGCTGCCAAGGCTTTCATATCAACATACCATTGCAATGAGAGTCGGGGTTCAATAACCGCATTGGTCCTTTCTGACCGCCCTACACTATGGGTATAATCTTCGGTTTTTAGCATTAAATTGCTATGCTCTAAATCGCGGATCAATTTTTTTCTTGCGATCACCCTATCTTCTCCAATATATACTTGTGCCTTTTCACTTAGGGTGCCATCAGGATTTAGGACATCAATCGTCTCAAGATTATGCCTTTTACCAATATCATAGTCATTGACATCATGTGCCGGTGTCACTTTTAATGCCCCTGTCCCAAAAGTTATGTCGACATAGTCATCGAAGATTAGTGGAACTTCCCGATCGACTATAGGGACAATAACTTTTTTTCCTTTAAACTTTTGGTACCTGGCATCTTCCGGATGTACGGCAACTGCTGTGTCTCCCATAATTGTCTCCGGGCGAGTGGTAGCAATCGTTATAAATTCATCGGTACCTTTCACTTTGTATTTTACATAACACAATTTCGTGTTTTCATCACTGTATAATACTTCCTCATTTGACAAAACTGTCTTGCCCTCCGGGTCCCAATTGACCATACGGTAATCCCGATATAATTTGCCCCTGTTGTAAAGATCCACAAAAGCCTGGATGACGGATTCGGACCTGGGTGGATCCATGGTAAACGCAGTTCTCTCCCAATCACAAGACGCACCTAATCGGCGTAATTGCTTCAGGATTATACCGCCATATTTATCTGTCCATTCCCACGCATGATCAACAAATTGTTGGCGCGTTAAATCTGATTTCTTTATTCCTTTCTCCCGAAGCATCTTGACTACTTTCGCTTCCGTGGCAATAGATGCATGATCGGTACCTGGTACCCAACACGCATTTTTACCATCGAGTCTCGCTTTTCTGATCAGGATATCCTGAATTGTATTGTTGAGCATATGACCCATATGCAGAATACCAGTAACATTAGGGGGTGGTATAACAATGCTGAATGGTTCGCGGTCATCGGGCTCAGAGTGGAAATATCCTTTTTCTTCCCAGTATTCGTACCACTTTACTTCAACCTCCGAAGGGCTATATCTTGACGCTAATTCGCTCATTGCGCATTTTTATGCTGATGAAAATATCTTAGAATTAATATTAGGAGACGACTTCTTTTTTGGCTACTACCGGCAAGTCTGCATCTATCTGATTACGGAGAATATCTTCGAAAGTTTCCCGCTTCCTGATGAGATAATCCTGGCCATTATATATAAGTACTTCAGCTGGACGAAACCTGGAGTTATAGTTGGAACTCATTGAAAAACAATAAGCCCCGGTATTCATAAAAGCAAGGATATCCCCTTCCTGGATCTCGTTTATTTTCCTGTTCACGCCAAAAGTATCCGTTTCACAAATATATCCGACGACGGTATAAATTCTTGTTTTACCACTTGGTTTGGAAACATTTACAATACGATGATACGAGTCATAAAACATCGGTCTTATCAAATGATTCAATCCTGAATCTAATCCTGCAAATACAGTAGATGTGGTTTGTTTGACCACGTTTACTTTGGCCAGGAAATTCCCTGCTTCGCTTACTAAATATTTGCCGGGTTCAAACTTCAGTGTTAAGTCACGGCCATATTCTTTACAGAATGCCTTGAAACGCTCTGTGATCTTGGCACCCAAATCTTCTATATCCGTTTCTATATCATTTTCTTTATACGGCACCTTAAATCCACTTCCAAAATCAATATATGTCAGGTCAGGGAATGATGAGGCAACATTTAGCAGGATTTCTGCCCCGTTTAGAAAGACTTCTGAATCAAGAATTTCTGAACCCGTATGCATATGTAGTCCTTCAACAATTATATCAGTAGCCTTGATGATACGTTGGACAAGAGGAAGCTGGTGGAAAGAAATGCCGAATTTTGAGTCTATATGTCCTGTAGAGATTTTAGAGTTTCCACCGGCCATGATGTGTGGGTTAATCCTCAAACAAAGAGGGTAACCCGGAAATTTTTGCCCGAACTGCTCCAACATCGATATGTTATCTACGTTGACTTTTACGCCCAACTCAATCACATGAGCCATTTCTTCCATGGACACGCAATTGGGTGTGTATAAGATCTCATGCGGCTGAAATCCTGCATGTAGCCCTAATTTTACTTCTTGTATTGACACTGCATCGAGTCCTGCACCCAGATTCCGAATCAACTTCAACATGGTAATATTGGTCATTGCTTTACATGCGTAATTGATTTGTAAAGACAATCCGCTGAAAGCTCCTGCTAACCTCTTATATTGACGTTCTACGACCGCAAAGTCATAGACATATAATGGACAATCATATTTCTCTACAAGACCTAATACAGATACGCCTCCGGTATATTGATATTCCTCATTGATGACTTGCATGTACAACCTTTTCTGGGACAAAAGTAGATAATAATTTTAGTC
>JAJCYJ010000051.1 GCA_029262975.1 Saprospiraceae bacterium | reverse complement strand
AAAAATACGAGACACTGGTATTTACCACTGGATAAATATGAAGCCTGGCTGAAAGAATGGGTTGATACAGGGTACGACGAATCTATTCAGGTTCATGATCCTGCAGAATGGAAAAAACATGTGCTGGGACAATGCAAATCCTGGTTAGAAGGAGGCCTGCAACCCAGATCTATGACACGGGACCTGGATTGGGGTGTGGATGTACCCCAGGACATACCAGGATCAGAAGGAAAGAAATTATATGTGTGGATGGATGCTCCCATTGGCTATATATCCGCTACTAAACAATGGGCACTTGACAATAAGAAGGATTGGAAACCATATTGGCAGGATGATAAAACGGCTTTGATTCATTTTATTGGCAAAGACAATATCGTCTTTCATTGTCTGATCTTCCCTGCTATACTCAAAGCTCATGGTGGATACATATTACCTAAAAATGTGCCTGCTAACCAATTCGTGAATCTTGAAGGGGATAAGATATCGACGTCCAGAAATTGGGCAGTTTGGGTCAACGAATACGTAGAAGAACTCCCGGGAAAAGAAGATGAATTGAGATATCATATGATCAAGTATATGCCTGAACAACGGGATAGTGAGTTTACGTGGAAAGGATATCAGGATAGCGTCAATAATGAACTGGTTAATAATCTTGCCAATTTTATCAACCGGGTCATTGTGCTAACTCATAAGTATTATGATGGTGTGGTGCCGGATTTTGATGAAAATGAAGCCTTTATTAGCCCTTCCTCAGAAGACTATGATGGTTTTCACGACAGTGAGTTACTTCAACTGCATGACGACCTTCAGGAAATAAATGATTACATCAGAAACTTTGAATTCAGGGCGGCTTTAACGCAATTGATGAAAATCAGTAGTCAGGGTAACCAATTATTACAATTTAATGAACCTTGGAAGGCTATAAAAGATGACCCTGCCGTCGTAAAAGTCGTTATGAATTTTGCCTTGCAGATCGTCGCGTCTTTAAGCTTAGTCACCTATCCATTTATGCCATTTACCAGTGCCAGGATGAGGGCACTAATTGCACTCCCTGAACTTTCCGGAAATGGAGAATTAGACCAGGCTTTGAATAAATTATGTGAAGGAGAACTCTTGCTGCCAATTGGCCATTTGATCGGCGAAGCCAGCCATTTATTTACAAAGGTGGATGATGATTTCATCGAAATACAAAAAAATAAATTAGAAAATTCCAAGAAAGTTGAGCCTGTTCCAGCTGCAACAAAGAATGATGCACCTGTGGAAAAAGAAGAAAAAGCGACTATTGATTATACTGATTTTGTAAAACTCGATATCAAAGTCGCTACTATAAAACATGCTGAGGCCGTCCCTAAAACCGATAAATTACTCAAACTTCTACTCGATGTTGCAGGTGAAGAACGGACCGTTGTTTCCGGCATCGCAGAACACTACAAACCAGAAGATATAATCGGCAGGCAAGTAAGTCTGCTGGCGAATCTTGCACCGCGTAAACTTCGTGGCGTGACGTCACAAGGGATGATCCTCATGGCTGAAGACAGCGATGGCAAATTGAGTTTTGTAGCCCCTGATACTGAGGTTAAAACCGGAAGTATTATAAGTTAAACTAGGAGCGACTCTTTCTTCGCATGACGCATGCCCGAGGTGTTGAATTATGTTAAACGAGGGTTGACATCCATTAATTAATTGTCCTAATTCCGATTTCAGTTGCCAACATTTTTGACTAAGCCCAAAATGTGAATAATTGAATATGCGATTTTTTGAATTGCATTCATTCACTTCTCGCTCTTCAAGGGTAATCTATAATGAGATAATTACCATTTCTGCAAATCACTAATCCATAAAATTCGACGACAATATTCATATGATATTTATCTGTAATATTTGGCGTGATTTTGGATATAATGCTACCAAAGAACTAACCATGAAGAATATAACGTCCATTATTACAATGTTTTTCTGCATTAATGCTATTTTTTGCCAGGGTAACGATGCACCTGCAATAATCCTTTTGTCATCGACCAGTAGCCCCCAATATATCGGTGAAATGAAAGAACACCTGGTACATAGCGGCATCATACTTAATGTAGAGAAGGAGCTTTGGGAAAACCAGAATCAACTCCAGGAATTTGCATTTACACTCACAAATACCAAGACTAGAAATGTCAAATCATTTCATTTTAAATATAATGATCTTAACAGACACCAGGTCTTTGTCGTTTTTCCGACCGGTGTTAATCAGTATGACGAAGTAATAAGTGAAGTAGGTTATTTACGTTCAGAGTTATTGTCATTATTGATACCTATGGACACCAGACGATTAAAGCCCATATTACATAGATCCTATGCCAAATCCGGGACTTCATACAGAGAGTCTATTGTGCTTAAAGACTTGGAAAAAATAGAAGAAGAACTTTCTGATACGATCGAGCTATACAAGAAAATTAAGGCGGATCAGGCAGTGGGCAAAAACCTTTCAGGTTTGACATATACCTATAATGGAGAATTATTAAATGATCCAAAAGGTGTCAATTTATCGGATATGACGGCGGATGTACTTATCGAAATACTTTCTGACAATAGCAAAATAATCAATATCTGGTCCGAAGAACCATTGAATGAATTGATTATGAGTTCGACAATCGCCGGTCAGCAATAGCTTGCTAAACAGTCTTGGCCGCAATGGTTTTGATTTACAGATCTACAACTTTTCAAGAATGCTTTACAGAAAAGTGGGATAGCAACCCATCTGGGAATGGGCGCGCGTGATTGTAAATGTGATAAAAAGATTTTGTAATTATCGATCTGAAATTTTCGAATAGAGTCGTAAATCCTCTTTGCTTTTTGAGCCTTCCATATTCGAGCGAGATATTTAGCCAAAGAATGATTAGCAAGGTGTAATATTTATATCCATGATTTAAGTCTTGATTCTAATTGTTCTGATTTATCATATATTCTGTAGATTAGTTGTTCTAATTAACCAACTTCTTAATCATGTCTGAGCAAAACATTCCTACATCTCATAAGATCATAAGTATACTCGCCATCATCTGGAATATTTTTGGTGTTATGTCTTTTATTGGGCACTCCTTTTTTCAAGAAGCCGCCAGTGCTGGTTTAAATGAAGCCCAACAAGCATATATGGAGAGTTATCCTACTTGGGGTTATCTAATATTTGGAACTGCAGTGACGACTGGATTATTAGGCGCCATCGGATTATTGATGAAGAAGAGTTGGACAACTATGCTTTTTACGATTTCCTTGATAGCTATTATAATCAATCAGTTCTATCCTATCCTATTTACCGATTATATGGAAGTATTTGGTTCTGGAAGTATTTGGCTGCCAATAATTATTACCCTGATCGGAGTCGCACTTTTGATTTATGCCAAAGGATGCGAAAAGAAAGGTTGGTTGCATTGAGTCTTGTAAATGCTACATTTTTTTGCGACCCGAGAATAACTTAATGCTATTTATGTGAATCAAGTTCAATAGCATTAAGAATTTAAAAATCAGTCTTCAAGACGATCAAATACCAATTCGCTGCTGCCTTCTCCTCTGCCTGTTCTTTTTTGACGCCCGACCCAGCAATAGGTACGCCCATCGAGCCATCGAGTTCGATGAATGGTACGCTCTATTATGACCCCTGATCGTGGCACTTCATTTTCTTCAACAAAATGTACGGGTTGGATTTCTTGTAATAATTGACTTTGTGGATTTTGTGCATTGGGCATACGTGCTCTTTGCAGACGAATTTCACTTTGTGAGTCCTTTTTATGAACCGCTATAAAAGGAATCCAGTTTTTCGGAACAGTGGTCCCCAAGGTATATTTCCACGCTTCTTCGTTACTTTCTTCTTCGTTATCTGGTTCATTAATTCTTTCGCCGACAAGTACTTTCTTACCCCCGGAACATTCAGATGGAACAATATCCTCAATCGCCCAAACAAGGTTAGCCATCTCATCCCTCATAAAAAAAACACGCTCAATTGGAGGACTTTCAATCTTTGCACCGACAACAGGTGGAAGATAAAAGATCTGATTGTCAGCTATTTGATTTCCATTTTGCGTTAAGTGAAATAGTGCAAAATTGTGCCAGTCAGTATCAGTGGTTGTTCGGGATGGTCCGACAAAATGTCTATGACCGAAGACGTCGGTGACAACTATCCCTTCAACTGAACATAGCGAATTGATTTTCTGCTTATAGGGCAATAAAAACCAGTCGTTTGAATAAGTTAAGCCATATTCTGCCAGAAGGAGACCGACTAAACCCGCCGGAGATTTTTCAATTTTTCCAAAATCAAGGTTTCCTTCTTCCATCTGCCAAAACCTGGGATGAGGCATACCCTTAAATGTCACCATTGACGGGAGAAATACATCTGTTTTTTGTGTTCCGGAAGAAAATTCACCTGTATCATTCCGGTCTTCTATATTATGAACAAAGTCAAAATCTTTCCATTCAAGTCGACCACCAACATAATCGTCCGCTTTTAAAAATGTTTCATTTCCATTATTCTTGTCAATGTCGAGTTTGAATTCATACTCCATGCGTTCTGGCTGCCATGCTGAATTTTCATCCGTGGGTTGGAAAAATAATCTTTCATACCACTCCTTGAATGTGCGGATAACGCCAGGATTTATTTGGTTTTTTATGGATATTTCTAATTCAGAGTCCTCCAATAAGTCTATAAATCCCGGTAAATCATCCTGTATTTTTTGATAGAGTGCATATCCGTCTACTATTTTTCCTGAAGCTAAGGAATAGAAATTTCGGCTCTTTTCTTCATCATCATTTGAATAATCAGGTAACGGAAACGCGGCTAAGAAAAATGGATATGCCTGCGAAATTTCTGCACTTTTTAAGAGCTTTCGCCACATTCTACCCATTTGTACGCGCAGGAATAATATTGGCTGAACCACTTCCCGCTCCACCATGGCTTCTAATGGAATGTCCGCATTATAAGGGAATGATTGATTTTCAGACAGGATAAATGTATCAGGAGTTCGGTGAAAACCAGTTACCCTGGCAGAAACCGGAGAACCTGCATCTTCGCCCTGAAATTCACCAAATTGCCATTGTCTGGTAAGCATCCACATGGCATCGTGTATCTCAGCTTTTAAGCCACGATGAAAGTTAGTTTGCCTGGGAGATGATTCTAACCGATTCCATGTGTTCACGCTGGGCTTGCTATATTTCTGTACTAATATCTTCGAATAATCAAATTCTGCCATAACTGATTTTTTAATAATAATTCCTAACTCGATGCTTTCATATGAGGGTCATATAACTCAATATTAGGAAGAAGTTTCCCTAAAAATTCGTCACTGGCCACGGCAAAATCAAGACTTATATTATTGCCCTTGATATTTATCGGCGCAACGATACCAGGTAAAAAATTATTCACCACTCTGTTGTCAATTAAGTGACGTGGCTCTACGGCTCTCATCTTTACTCTTTCAAAAGTATTCGTAATCACACCCATCAAGTCTTCCCATGTCCAGGAATCATTATGGGAAGGACTGATAGCCAAAAGTAAAGCCTGTGGTGGCGTCGCATCAGGTTGATTATAGTTAAAGGCTACCCCTGTTGTTTCCGTATCAACGGGTATTGATTCAGCCCATCCATCTATGAGCCAACCAGATTGTAAGCCATCAATTTTGAAGGCATCGTCTCCAAAAATAACACAGCTTATAGTGTCTTTTTTGATCGTAAAGGGTTTGCCTGTTACCTCGTCAATCTTTGGAAATTGTACCGCAAGCCAGCTATCATTTTTTCTGTGCGGTACCTGAATAGGGTTAACAGAAATATCCTGACCATTTTGTACTTCTATCATAGAACGAGCTACTTCCCATTTTGCAATATTAGATCTTACAGCTGCAACACTTTGAATCCAGGATTCAGGAATAATATCAGATGGTAAGCCAGACAATTCATTATAAAATTTCAGCAATTGGTCTTTCTCAGAAAAGGATGATAATATATCGCCACTATTATGATATCTAAATTTTGGCATAACAGGGAAACTTCCTCCGAGGAGCATTTTGGCCACGTCGACCAATTTGCCGACTTGATCTTCGATACTTTCTTCTTCTGCTTGCGCAGTAAGCTCGAGTCGTATATTCTCCAATAAAATCCGCACTGCCTTCCAAATCCTTGCGGTACTTTCAAGGGCGAAAACCTGGCTCTTAGCAGTCTCTGTGATTAAGCCATTGGGCCATGCAGCTGTTAAGTCAAATAAAGACATCTTAACTCGTAGTGAGATCATCTGACTTATCGCCTCTTGGGATACTGGGAAATTGATAAACCTGGACTGATTATAATCCTGTTCTTCCCATTGTTCAAAAAGTTGTTGCAAGCTGGCTGGATTCTCTTCATTTTTTGGCTCAGTTTGATTGGGGATTATATTGCTGAGATTCTCTAAATGTTCTTCCAAAATCCTGGTTGCTGCATTCACTCTTTCGGATAATTCCGACACATCATATTGTTGAGGATTTTCAAGATTAGAAAACCTCCCCGGTGGCAGTGGACTGTAATCTGCTGCATGAATCGGTCGAGAATTGAATAGAATGGATTGTATTGCTTTACCCAGTGTCAATACCTCTGAAAGGGGTATTTTTTCATTCGATTCAGATTTTTCAGAGAACCGAATTTCTACTTTGGTATTATCAGGAAGACTGTGTTTAGATCGATAAAAATGTCCTATGCGCAGTTCTATAGATGCTTGACCGGAACCTGTACTTTCTCCAGCCATCATCATAAAATCAATGGGTTGAATATTGAGATCGGAGAGCGTGATTATGTCCAGGGGGCTGGCCTCATCTGAATCATTCCTTTTATGTGTTACACCACATATAATATTTAACGGGTTACCCATAGCATCCGCTAACCAGACATTTAGACCTGGCTCAAAGATGGAACGCGCTGAAGGCTCGATATTTTCTCCCCATGGACTTGTTGTTGAACTTACCTGTGGAAAGTGAATGCTCACAAGGTTGTTAAAAGTAAAACGTGTACTTCGTGGGGTTTGTAATATGCCCGGATCGGGAGGAATGTTCCCTTCTCGAAGTGCTTCCATAACAGCACCGGTTCGTGCCATATTTCCTGAAGCCACCTGGAAAACGCTCTCTGCCATCAGTAAATCTTTCAATGCATCCAGTGCATCTGACAAATGATCTATTATAGACATTACAGCTTGGGCAAAATCTTCAATAGATGACTGGGACAATCCCGGGGTGGTGTTAGTAATTATAGTTTTAATCCGTGTATCATTATTCTCTCCGGCCATCTTAAGGCCATTTACAACATTCGGTTCCGTACGTTTAAAAACTTCATCATCTTCTGCATTGCCAGCCTGAGGGGTGAACTGATTTTGGATGGGAAAGGCAATCCTGAAGGCAAGTACAAACTGATTCAGATTAATTCCTATACTTGTTTTTTCGTGACATTTCCTTTCAAATTGATATCCGAGAAGGGCCTCCAGGCTTTGACCGTTTCGTACACCTTCAAGGATCCTGGTTGCACTTCGGATTCTTGCGGAAGAAAGATTAACTGAAAAAGCTCCGGGATTGGAAGGAGTAGCATGATTTCTGTATCCGGCCATAAGTAAAGCCGCTGTGGCAGCATGATCAAGGGATGGGGCATGAAGTAATCCGGCATTATCACTACTGGAAAATACTTCTCCTTCGTCGGCCGGTCGCAAGTTTTCAGGAATGTCTGATTTAGACATAACATCCCTGTTTTCTGGCTTGAGGTTTTCCAAATAACCATAGGCTCCAAGATAGATACCTGTTACAGGATTGCTACTGTTTTTTCTGCGCTGATCCAGCCGCTCGAAAAAGAGACCGGTTTGCCAGGCATCTAATCGATACGTAAGACAATCTAAATGCCCTTTAAATAATCGCTCCAGTCGGGCAGTAGGAATTTTAGAAAGCGCTCCACACATCTCCTGAACTTCAGCTATAGCTGAAGCCCCGTTTGTTCTTTTCGCGTCGAATAATATTTTATCTCCCAGTGTTGTAATCCGGGGATGTGGCGGTTGTTCACCTATTTGAATTAAGTCAGCATTTAATATTTCCCATATTGTTACATCTCTATTTTTCGAACTGCCGGATGAATCCGGCTCTAAGAAATTGAGATAGGTTTTATCAAAACTTCCGAAATGAAGCTTACTGTTTTTTCTTTTTAGCAGACGCAAAGCCTCTTTTCTCAATTCGAGTAATAGTGCATGTCGCGCCATTAGATATAAGAGAAAATTTGGTGCTTTTGCTCCTTTAAAGTCCTGGTTTTCGATAGTCCTAAGATTGAATATACTTTCCAGCCAGTCAAGGTAATTTTTTCCTATTTCAGGTATTTCAGATAACAAACGGTCTTCAGATACAGGAAGACCATCAATCAGATTTTTAGCCGGAATATGTACTTTATTTTCCTTAGTGAACATCATCCTCTGTATCAAGGTTGAGATTTGGGGATCGATATTACCAAATAGATTTAGTTGATTTAGCGTAAAAGATTCATGTGCATTCGCTTCTGCTTCGAATTGTTCTTCCAAAGCCCAGGTAGCCCTAAAAAGTGGCAAATCCCTCAAGAAGCCACTTCTTCTTTCAAAAGAAGCAGAAGAGGCTTCCAATCCCAAAATGTCGAGAAAAACTTCTTCAGGATCCAGCGTAACTCCCTCATTATTTTCCCGCCCTACATATAGGACTTTACGACTGGCTATTTTCCATTGTTGATTAAAAAAAGTGAGAATCTGAAATATTTTTGTGTTGAATGACGCACTAACACTGTCTCTGGTAACTGGCGACCAACTATCAAAATCACTGGCAGGAAGCAAACCATAAGGTTGATCTCCGATCCGTATGGCAGGCAATGGTCCCGAACTAGTAATCTGGTTTACAAAAAACTCCTTTATCAATCCGTGCATTTTTATGGGTGTGGCACCTTCCAGCAAAGTTTCAATATAGTATCCTAAAGTAGCTGGATACAGTGCACGATTCATGAGCACTGACTCTGCATGATCCCGACAATTATGAAGACTGACATTTTCAAGAAAAAACGGATGAATACCCAGGATTTTTGAAAGTCTCGATCCATCGCAATTCGGATCTTGCTGAAACAATGGAACATCAGGAATCTCGAAATAACCTTTTGGTTGCTGTTCCTCATTAGGTTTATATCCTGAAGAATCTCTCTCAGTGTTATTGGTCGCCGTCCCTTGGGGCAATATCGAAAGACCGGTTGTATAGCTATGATTGTCTAATAGTTGACCCAGGATATTGGCCGAAGTTTGAGCATCCGAGGATAGAGATAAACCCGAAACCACAATCTTCTCAAGCGAACGATCCTTGTTATTCAGCAAGAACCTCCTGTCGAGATCGATCTTCATACCCATCCCGATCTCAACAGCCTGATCAAAGTCTGATAACCACGAAAACTTTTGATCGAATTGAATACCGTCTTCGGTTTTCTTAAATGCTGAGTCTGAGTCAAAGGGATCATGCCCCAACATAAGTGTATCAGGAATCAGATTGCCAACATGCTCATGAACAGCACGCCCTCTTCTGAAAATTGTTACAACAAATTTATCTGGCAGCATTTTGGTGTAAGGAGCCTTTGTCCACTCATGAGACTTGAATGTATTGGGTATCTTAAAAGTCAACTCAGTGGCATTTTCTAAAAGAGTTCTATCAGACCAATTTGTTGGCAGGGTAAGCTTTGCTACCCACGTGCTTCTGTTTGCTCCAAATTGGGATTTCAAATTATCCCAGGCTTCTTTCTTGGCTTCTTCGTTTTCTGAGTCTTCTTTCTCTATCGTAAAAAATTGTTCCCAGTAATTCTTGCCTTCGTTAAATTCGAGTTGGGTAAGTAACTCTTCATGCTGCTGAATGGCTATATCATCAGGGAATATGCGAACCCATAACTGGAGATTTCGTGAGTCTAATGCCACGAATTTTGTTTCTAACCTTATAGGGATCATTAAGATTGGGACTTTGGAATCCCAGTTTTTGATTAAATCCGAGTGTGTCTTTTTATGATAGAGATTATCTAAAGATTTAGTCAATTGAATTCGAGTATTGGCTTCTTTTTTAAATTCCTGCTGTAGCACATTCTTAATTTCTTTCGAAGCCAGCTTTCCTTTCTCTTGCTGTACCGCCATTTTTCGGACATACAGGTCGTTTTCGGCATTGGAATGCCTTCTGCGGGCAGCTGAAATGACCTCTAAATGTTCGGTAAATGATAGCATTGTTAAATAGTTTTTATGATTGAAATGCGCCTAATAATTCGGAGCCGTGTACTGCGAGCATTGTGGGTTTCTGAAGTAATATACCTGCCATATCTGCTGAAGATCGAGCCCATTTCTCAAGAACTTGGTTCACATTGGCCTCGGTTCCATCATTAGGCCATCCCAATACACCTGCTGCAGGAGGAATGCTTCCTTTTGTAAAAACATCAGGTGTGATAAAATTTCCTCTTGAAAGATTATCCCATGTATTCTTCGCTCCGTTCTTGGGTGCTGTATAGTCTATATCCATACCAAATCGAGGTTCGCCTGGTACTTCAGCCATGACAAAAAACCACCCTGGCTCCGTTTCCGCTGGATTAACTGACAGCAAATTTTCCCCTTTAACTTCAGAAACGGAAAGATCGAATCCCAATAGTCGGACATCCGGAGGGAGTGATCCTGAGAATAATGGAAATTTTAAATTTTCGGGTTGACTATTATCGGCAAGTAAGAGTTCATTATTAATTCTGACCGCTCTTTGAGCAAATACAATAGTATTTGGATATTTTTTTAGTAAATCTCCTCTCAATAGTAAGACAAGGGGCTTATTGGGTAAGGGTCTTCCTATTTGAGCAAAATCGCTTAGTACAGTATCAGATCCCCATTGAGGAATGGGCTTAATATCTTTATAATCGGTTGAGGTCCCATTATTTTCCTGTGGAGATCGCAACCCACCAGGATCCCAAAACTGTCGAAAACAGGTTCCACGAAGGTCAGTAGGGTATTGGCGCCACAGTAATTCTCGTGCCATCTCATGATTAAGCCCAACAAAAAAACTGTGGATAAATTCGAAATTTGGTTCCATAAGTGCTACAGTGTTGGGTGGAATGAGTTCAAGATTTGGGATGATAAAGTCAGGATTAATCTGTGCCAAATATTGATATGTAGGTTCCGGAAAATCAGGATGAGCCATGATCGGAAGTAATTCTTCTTCGTTCTCCGGTGGTTTTGGAAGTCCGTCTGTGGTAGCTCGTAGTGCCGGAAGAAGAGTTTGGGCCGGATGTAAAGCGTGAAGAACTTTTGTTTCATAGTTATCCGGAATTTTAACAGTGGATATCTCTTCCTTTACTTCGATGGACATCACTGCATTAGTCTGGTTAAGCACTTTTCTCAGATGTGTTGTCTTTTCGTTTATAATCTGATTATTGTCAGCCTTGGTATTTGGTATGAATGCCCTGAGCTGAGGCAGGGCTCTTGGAATATTTTTATTTACAGAAATATCATTTGAAGTTGCAAACCAATCAGATGCATCAACATTAATAGGAGCAGCAGGTACCCTGGGATTCAGTTTTATAAAAATCTTGTTGAGTGAAAGACTGCCCGAACTTTTCAGTCTTTTTGCAATTTTACCTCTTGGTCGGCTTAAGCGCCGCATAGAAGATGAAAATGTAGCATTGGGCACCTGACTTTGAGATATTATTTGAAAAATTGTTTTGGATTCCTCAGGGTCAGTGATACGTGATATAGAGTTGCCCGCCATTGCCAAGACCTTTCCCGGGAAATTCTTCATTTCTTCAAAGTTGGTTTGCAAAAGACCCAGGTTAACCTGAAAAACTAATTGGGTATGCTTAATGCGCCGATTGACTTCCTGAATTTGTGGTAACTGGGCCCAGGCACTTTGCATCAACTCTTCCTGATGGTCCTGAACTACTTTTGTACCCAGACCAGCGGCTGATCGATTCCTTGGATCTCTGTTCAAATCATGAAGCCAACAATCTGATTCTGGTTGGAAAGCGGGTAACTGTTCTGTTGTCTTAGCATGGTGCATTCCATAAAAAGGAATGGTGACAACAGGATCAGATTCAAAATTCTCTTCCTGAATTTGAAGATCAAGATGTTTCTTGACTTCTTGTACAAAAACTTGTTCTGCGGGCGGTTCTTCAAAACCTATCGGTACCGCTCCCAGCTGTTTTACGGCCCCTCCCATACCTAAAACAGGAGGAGAAGTTGGGGGTACTTCATCTTCAGATCCAATCACTACAAAACCAGGTTTACTGCAATCCAGATCCATAACTCCCACCCTGGGGTCAAGATCATTCCGGGCTTCCATAAGTCGCAGCAATGTCTCAAAATCTGAATTATCACCGGTTCGAAACTGCCATCGATAATACACCGGCAGTTCAATTTCCTCAATTAAATCTGTCCATGCAGGTTGTTGTGCAGGAATATTTTGTATTGTCAAATCCAAACCTGATCGCCTTCCCGATTCAAATACGGGCACAAGAAAAGCATGATATAGTACATTAGGATCAAGCTTGCGCGGGCATATGATTCGGGAGTATAACCCATCAGGATCGGTTTCAAATTGATCGTGAAGATTGCCTAAAACATGCTCTAAAGGAGTTGTTGGATTTCCTAAATTGGAATGTACATGTGCCCATAAATGTAATTCGCGATGAGGAGGAAGTGCACCGGGTTTGGTTACGACAATAGATGAAAGAGAGCTTCTTTGTATTGATTTATGAAATTCGTCCTCAGTTAGAACCACCAGCATTAACCATGGACGAAGTTGACTTCGATTTTCACCTACCGGTGCTGCGGGCGTATATCTCCAGGCAAAGTCGTGGTCGTAAAATTCAATGGATGCGAAATAATTGGGTTCAAAATCCCCGGAATTGGGCCGTGGATCAGTGCGTACAATAATCTCTTGACGGATACCCGTGATATCCGCTGCCGAAGCCACTAAAAATTGTTTGTGTACCAATTGACCCGATATATCAATGTCAAAGGATATTTCCTCCCTGGAATTGGTTGGTGCCGTGCCTGCACCTAAGTCGTCAGGTGTTGTAATTTTCGCAGCGATACCTCCGCGTGACCATGAATGAAATTGGTATGCCATGGGGATTAATTTATTAATTCATGTTTT
Organism: Saprospiraceae bacterium; assembly: GCA_029262975.1. GTDB lineage: Bacteria > Bacteroidota > Bacteroidia > Chitinophagales > Saprospiraceae > JAJRXG01. The sequence goes on along the minus strand of JAJCYJ010000051.1, from coordinate 5,305 downwards.
TTTACGATCTGTATATTTCCTTCCAATTCAGGTTGTTCCCTCAGGATATTTCGGATAATATGTTCGGCTTCACCCTGACTAGCAGCAGCAAACTCTTGATCATTTGTACCCTTGTGAGCTCTGAGGTCTTCGGTTCGACCGATTACGAATCTTGGTCTTTTGACTTTGACAGGATTTGGACTGTTTTGGGATTCTCCTCCTGATTGCCAGGACATAGCACTTTTAGAAACAGATGCATTACGGCTATGAATTAGGAATTGATCTTTCAATAATATTTGAGTACCTGCTTTTTTTGCAGGTAGATCAGGGACGATATAAGCCAACTCATATTCCAGGTCTTTAGCATTGATAAAAGGTTCAGGATATTCGGAAATAGCAGTATCACCTATCCTTACACCACTGGTCATTCGTTCGAAAGAAGGACGAATCAATTTCTCTTCATCCGACAATTCGATGAAATCCCCTGCAGCAAAAAGTTCCTGCGTGGGTTTCAAATCTGTAAAATCCGTACCGTTACAAGAAATATTTCCTATTTCTACCGCTCTCACTACATTGGGTTTCAGTAAACCAACTTTTTGAATTTCCAGATTTAGAGGCAATGTCCTTTGACTAAAAATCAGCGCACCCAGAGGTTGGATAAGTATTTCATTGCCAAGTCTGTTTGGATCTTTACGAAGGCTGACATGTAAATGTTGAAAATCAGGTATCTCAGATCGCCAATTTCTGATGTCTTCTAATTGCTCTAATAATAAGTCTAATAAATCAGTCCTCCTTTCTGATACTTCCTGTGCCGGATCACCACATGTCCAGCAAAACGGAATGGATACAGTTAGGAACCAACAGATTCTGAGCTTTGCTTTTCCTTCAAGCTTGTGGGGGGTAGGTCCTGTATAAGTGGCGTTCAAACTGACACCGGCTAAAACATCCTCACCGTGCCTGAAATCTATGCGTGCTTCAATACTTGCCTCAATTTTGATATTTTCATCTTCATCTCTTTCCACCAATACGTCATAGCCATAATGACCGTCTATATTAAAGCCCATCGGACCTTCTACATGCAAAAAGGCATGGACACCATAATGTATTGAATTAGAAGTAAAAGCGAGATAGGCTTCGCAATATAAATGGTTTTCACCCTCATCCCAAAAAGACAGACGCAGCCGGTCCAGGCCCGTGAATGCATTGGGTAATGAAGGGATTTCCGGCTGGTCTTTATAGGATGGGTGAAAGCCACCTACACTCAACACAAATAGGCCGTTGTTACTCCCAAAATCGGTGGCAAAAACCAAACTTCCGGTAAGTTTAAAAGAAGCAATTTTAGAATTGACCATGTCTGCCCTAAAGAAGAAATATCCTTCTTGTCTGTCGATAATAGCAAGGAAGTTCACCTCTATATGAAGGATTTTGGATTTCTTGGGCAGATCGAGTTCTAAATACCCGGGAATAAGGATGTTTTTGTCTGGTTTAGCAAATATGATCGCCAACTTCAAGGTGAGCAAAGTTGGTTTCCCATAACCAATTATCATTGATAGACCAAAAAGGGATTTGTCAGGAGCAATTGGAAAATATCGCCCTGAATCTGTAACGATGCGATTGATATTAACAATGGGATCTTCAAGGAATAGTATATTCTTAAGGCCTGGTGATCTCATTTCACTTTGGACCAGTTCAATGTCAACCGTGCGATTATGACCAAACAGACCACCTATTCCTTCGAGGGTTAAACCCAGCACAAGTGGTATCGACTCAAATTCTGACGATACAACTACAAAAAGGGAATATTCCCCCTCGTCACCTCCAGGTAATTCGGTTTGAATAAGACCAAAAGCTTTAATCGTAAAGGAGAGACATTTCAGATCCAATTCAAGCTCAAGTGCACCAAAATATTCAGCTTTTTCTTCATCATATGATAAGAATCCACCTCCCTTGACAAATCCTAAATCAATATTCATACCGATGCCTGTAGGCGTCTTGAAATCGAGATCTATGTCTCTACCAAGAAATCCTTTAAAGTCATCAACAGGGGTTATATATGCACGGGCACCTAACCTTGTAACGGTCAGTTTAAAGGCACTTCCTATAACTATCGTAAAGTCCAGTGAGGATTCAATAATAGTGGTCTCCTCATCTCGACCTACGCCGATATGCAGGTTCAAGAAATTTAGTCCGCCAATTTTAGCCCTTATAGGAACATTAAAAAAGAACAAATTTGGTTTGCTGTCTTCTTCATTATTGTCTTGATCATCTGATTGACCGTTATTGGATCCAGCCGTACCACTATCACTAATAAAAAAACCTCTTTTGGTTGTCCACCCAAAATAAGCAGGTATAGTTTTATCTAATTGGGTAACCGGCATGAGGCTAAAAGGAAAAAACTTAGCGTCCCCTTTACCAAGTTTAATGTTGATTTCTGTTTTAGCTATAACACCGATTTCCTCACGATTGATTCTTAGTTCGACGGAATGATGCTCGTCAAATCCGAGAGAAATCCGGGGACTATTTATAGCAATGAAATCGGTTGCTTCAAATTTTCCTTTGAAAATAATTGAAGCACGATTGGATTGTCCAAAATTGATATCTAAGTCATGATTGGATATAGAGTAAAAGTCGAGATCACCTTCTGCTTCTACTCTAAGCGTAAACTGGTCACTGAATTTTTTTTCAAATACACCTGGAGAATTGATCTTGGCAAAATATCCTTTTCCACCTCTTGATTTAGGAATTAATCCCAAGGTGAGATAGAGATTGCCATTTATTGCTTCGTCTTTCTGAAAGAACCAGCCAATGGAAATAATGCCCCTGGAGGCGATATCCGCGTGTTTTGTTGTTGAAGTAGAATGGGTTTCGAAACCTGAACTGAAGAATAATTGAGCTTTATCAAACTTCCATTTTTTAAGAATATTAATAGAAAGACCCAAAGCCTCGATTAATGTCCGAATTCCCTCGTCATTCTCTCTAGAGAAGCCGCTCTTAAGATTGGAGAAATAGTCACATATTACATCTCCAATAAAACCACTTCCTCCTGCGCGCTGACTCATTTCATCTACAATCCCCGCCATCAAAAACCAATTGTGCGCTACAGGATAACGTAGACGGAAATAATCCAAGGTGAAAATATTGATGATTATTGTTAGTAGTTCGGAAAGAGCTAATTTTTGCTGGTCGTTAAAGCTTACATCATTAGTTACAATTCCATAATAAGGTGCAGTAGCTGTTCTTATGAACACCTGCAACACATCCATTATTTGAGCTGCTTCAGCCAGTGCCTGAGCGAGAAGAATAGTATCTTTTGATTCATTCTGATTCTTGATATAGGATTCCATAACAGAGCCACTAGGCATAGTGGACCCTGGAATATTGGTGTCAGAACTGAAACCCAACGAACGTTCAAATTGTTCTCTGGCTAATGGGTCGCCATATGTTTTGGCAATAGGCGCCAAGATGCCATGCAGAAATTCTACGATCTCTTTAAAAAAGTTTATGGCTCGTGGAGGATTTTTGGTGCTCATTTGTATTTTATTCCGTTTCCTCTACTGTATTCGGTTCATTTAAAATTGCCGGTGGCTCTTTATCCTTTTTACTTGCGTCGAGATCAATGACATGTAAAGTAAAAGGGCCTGCCTTTACTTTTGCTCGATCAGGGTCAGGTGCTAAATCACTATTAAGCAGACCATCTGTACGAAGGCTGTAATGATATTCATGATTTAGTATCAATCGAATTTCGCTTTCCCCACTTTCTTCATTTAATTCTTCGATTTCTGTAAAGAAGACGCGTCCGAAGTGTGGTTGCCACATGAGACGACGGTTACGTCCAAGTTTGAACAATGCATTATGACGGGCAGCCATTTGTAGATATGTTTGTTTATTAATTTCCATTTCCTCTTCTGTTAAATCCTCAACCATATCATTAGGAGGGTCTTCTTCTAGAGTCTCTTGTGTTAAGTCATTATCTATCTCCACATGTAATTCCGGAAATTCGGGTATGTTTTCATATTTGGTTTCATCCACCGCTATTCGTAACCGCCATACCCAGTCTGGGGCAGGAGGATCAACCATAGTCCCTTCAAACCAACCCTGTCGGGGAAGTGTTACAGGATTGCGCCGCATCCGTATTCTATGGCGTGGTGCCATCATTCCTGATACCGTTAGGAGTTTATCTTTCCAACCGTGTTTTTCAAATTCAAAATCAAATCCTGCCATCAATTGCTGTGCAAAACCGCTTTTTAACAGGACGAACTCAAGATCCCAACCTTGTTTAAAAGAACTGGATACCAATTGGATGATACGAGCATGATTTTCCATTTTACGTTCTTTCCAATAATCGGTATATGCAGAGTAGCCATAATGAATATCTCCTGAGAGAATCACCACTTTTTTAAACTTGGAAAGCCGCTCAAGCAGTTGTTCAAAATGCCGCTCGGAAAAACCCCAAGCTTCCATATCTCGCTTAAGTCCACCTGATATAGCTCCTGGAGGAGCTCCCCCGACCCCTTCTTCGGACCGACCTCCTTGAGCTAATCCTGCAAGAGGTTGTGCAAATTCTTCAATAACAGGCAAGCCCAAGACTGGTACAGGAGATATAACAAATACTACCGGCAAACCCATATCGGCAATATTTTCCGGTAATTGTTCATCCAAAACTTTTTCTGGAATCAGGCCTGCAAAATCTGTAAATTCATCAAACTCCCTTCGTGTGCGTGTGTCGAGGAAGAATGTGTGGGCCCTCCCACTGGGCACATTAAAGTGCCATCGGATGGTAGGGGAAATAGGAGTATTTTCAGTTTGATCGGGATCTTCAAATAGCAACATCTTGTCCAACGTCTCGGGCAAAGGATCAAAACTCCGAGGCTGAACACTATTGGATATTGCCTGGCCATATTCAGCTATTTTTTGCAAGAGCAGAATTTTGTCCCCTTTCTTTTTTGCGAAGTCTTCAATGTATTTATCTCGTATTTCTTGGAGTTCGGTATCCGGGTCATTTGGTAAATTCAATAAACTCATGGGATATTCAAGAGGTACATTGCCCCAATCCTGAAACAATGTGTAGGCCATCAAAGCATTGCGCATAACTTGTAATCCAAGGGTGGAAGTATACGCTCGGTTTTTCCAAAAATGTGAAAAATTCCAATCATCAGTAACTTCATGATCGTCGAAGATCATTGTGGTCGGAATGTTGGCCAGGACACGACGCGCTAACGGAAGAACCTCCATAAAGTCGGCTGCAGACCTCGCTTCACTTAATACTGAATCGAATCGATATCGTCTATATAACGATTGTATTGTAAACTTAATTGGATCATCATCT
>JAJCYJ010000050.1 GCA_029262975.1 Saprospiraceae bacterium | reverse complement strand
ACATCACTTTTAATATCAATTTGGCTATGAATTGGACGCATTCAAGGTGTCATTCTATGTTCAATATGGTATTAGATTTACACTCCAGGACAAATATTTGATACCTGCCTGACACAATAAAACCAAATCTCAGATAACTTTTCTAAGAAATGTATCCTTACTCCCATTTCAATGTGTCCACTGGATTTACCAAAGCAACTCGTGTGGCCTGGTACAAAATACTCATTATTGCCATCAATAAGATTAATAATCCTGCTATTAAGAATACACCGAAGCCTATGGAAATTGAAAAGGCAAAGTCATCCAACCAATTGTGCATCACATACCAACCAAGCGGTGCAGCCAATGCGAAGGCTATAAGAATCAGCAGCCCAAAGTCCTTGCAAAGCAAATACACCAAATTAGGTATGCCTGCCCCTAATACTTTTCTAATTCCGATCTCTTTTGTTCTTTGTTGCGCTATAAATGTCGCCAATCCAAGCAGTCCCATACATGCAATAAATATGGACAAGAATGAAAATACTATGACTATTTGACCAAGCTGTTTTTCAGACTCATACATGCTCGTAAATTTTTCATCCATAAATTGAAATGAAAAAGGTTGGCCTGGTGCCATTTCATTCCATACAGTCTGCAGATTATTCACGAAACCTGATACGTCAGATGTTTCAATCCTCATTGAAATAGCGCCGCGATTGTTTCCAATAAATAGTGCTAAGGGATCTATGTTGTTTCTCAAACTTGCAAAATGAAAGTTCTTTACTACTCCGATAATTTTAAAATATTCTAAATCCGTCAAATCATCAGATGTATATCCACTCATAAATTGTCCAATAGGATCGTCATAGTTCAACTGTCGCGCGAGCACTTCATTTATAATTATAGCAGAGCTGTCTGTTAAGAGTTGGTTGTCAAAATCTCTTCCTTCTATTACTTCCATTCCCATAGTCTTCACATAGTCGAAGTCTACAAACCAATTTGCAATCAGGATGGCATTGTCCTGTGATGCACTGCGACCTTTGAAATAAGAACTGGTATTTCGATTAGAAAGGACTGGTAAAAATCCAGTCACAGAAGCACTTTTTACAGAAGGATTGTTCTCGATCCGATTCTTGAAAGCTAATGTCTGATCACCTAAGGCATATGCATCATTTAGAATCAGCACCTGTTCTCTGTCATAACCGAGTTTTTTATCTTGCATATAACTCAATTGTTGAGAGACCACAAGTGTTCCGATAATTAAAATTGTAGTGATAAAAAATTGAAATACCACCAACGCATTTCTAAACCTACTTTTATTCTTTTGACCTACGATACTTCCTTTGAGCACCTTAACGGGCATGAATCGGGATAAGTAAAGTGCCGGATATAGACCTGACAGCAGGCCAACTATGAGGGTAATACTAATAGCCACACCTACAAACCAGGGCGAGTAAAAGGCACTCATACCAAATGTCTTGGCAGACAGTTCATTAAAATAGGGTAGTGTCAGATGTAGCAAGCCAAAAGCCAGGAATAAGGCCACTATTGTAATCAAAGTACTCTCGCTCAAAAATTGTCGCACCAGTGTTCCCTTTTCTGCTCCCACCACCTTTCTTATACCCACTTCTTTAGCACGATTCACAGAACGGGCGGTGGTCAGGTTCACAAAATTAATACAGGCAATTAATAAGATAAAGAAGCCGATAAGACCAAAGCTGTAGATATACCGATAGTCTCCATTGGCTCCTAACTCATCACTTTTATTGGAATGCAAATGAATACGTGTAAGTGGTGTTATATCATAAAGTGCGTAGTTACCCGCTGCCATGAATTCATCCCATGTTGTACCCACATAATCCCTGAGAATAGGTTCAAATCCTTTTTTGAATGTAATTTGTATTTTTTGTTCAAATTCTTCGAGGTTTGTTCCTTCCTTTAAGAGCACATATGTATTGAAGTTATTGCTGCCCCAGTTCGCGCTGCGACTACTTTCCAGAGAAGCCATGGACATGAGAAAATCATACTTAAAATGAGTGTTATCAGGAATTTCAGAAATAACACCTGTGACCTTGAAGTTGTCTCGGTTATCTAATATAAGCGTCTTTCCAATTGGCTCGGAGGATCCAAAATATTTCTCGGCCATTTTTTGGGTCAAGACAATAGAGTTCGGATCTCTCAATGCGCTTTGTGAATCACTCTCAATGAGTGGGACAGAAAAAAACTTAAAAAAGGTACTGTCTACGTATATGATGCGCTCCTCTTTGTAATGGTTTTCTTCATATTTAACAAGGTAACTACCACGATCCCGAAATCGACAATACGAAAGGACCTCAGGATAATCAGAATACAGTGTCGGGCCAATAGGAGCTGAATTTTGAGCGGAGACAAACTCATTCTCGCCTAACCTGGCATGAAAATCAATACGCACTATATTGTCCGCCTGTGCATGATATTTGTCATAGCTCAATTCATTCTGTGTATAAAGCAAAATGAAAAGGAAACTGGCGATACCAATGCCCAAACCCAGGATATTGAGAACAGAATAAAATTTATATTTCAGAATATTCCGAAGGTCTATTTTTATGTAATTTTTGATCATGACTACTATCGATAAGTTGAATAAATCAGGTCCATCAATTATTCGAAAATGTTAGGCCTATATAATCAACGTTTAAAGCACATTAACGTTACAATATTGTTTGGATTATCACTCCATGGGGTTTTAACCCCGTGTTCCATTCGGATCAACCCGTGTTCAATTCAGATCAACCCCGTTTGGCCACAGGTAAAATGTCGGCTCAATGGGTTGAAACCCATTGGATAGAATATAAAATCGGATTAGAATCCCGTATGTCGAAATTATCCGTCCATCGGGTTCCGCCTTTGGTTTAATATATTTCAATTTTGTATCTTGTCATCTGTTCTCTTTTATAATTAAAAAATATAAATCCTTTGAAGTTTATAGGACATCTTTTATTT
>JAJCYJ010000049.1 GCA_029262975.1 Saprospiraceae bacterium | reverse complement strand
AGAAGACCAAATAGCCTCAATAGCTGGTGAAATATTTACCATAGTTGATGAAATGATTGAAGATGTGATGGTGTCTGTTAATAGTACAAGACAGTTCTTGACGGGTTCAAATGGTCACTATCAGTTTAACGAAAATAAAATGTATGAACGATATGAGCTTTATCCAGAACGGGATGATGATCCGGCAAATGGCGTTTCTACACTTGATCTTGTAATCATTCAGGAGTACATTCTTGGGCTTAGAGAAATAAACAATCCCTATTTATTGATAGCTGCTGATGTCAATAATGACGGACGAATATCTGCTCTTGATATTGTAGAAATGCGTAAACTGTTATTAGGACATACAGATAATTTTTCAAATAATCGCAGTTGGCGATTTGTAATAGAAAATTATGAATTTGATGATATTACAAGACCTTTTGATTACCAGGAGATAAATGTAATATCCAGTCTCAATCAAAATATGATGGAAGAAGATTGGATAGGCATTAAAATCGGCGATATCAACAATACTGCCCAGGCCAATCGAAATAAATCAAATATACGATCGGATGAAAAATGGCATATTCTAATTCCTGATGTTGCTGTGCGCAAAGGGGATGAAATTAAAATTCCTGTGAGAGTCAGTAATCCGAGCTCTATAATTGGGCTACAATTGGGACTCGAATTCGACGGATTGTCTTTCAATTCTCTTGCATCTGCAGAATTGAAAATTCAACCTGATCAATTTGCGTTATTGGATGATACACCAAATAGATTAAATATTGTCTGGCATGATGACAACCGTTTACTTGTGTCCGAAAGCCTGTTTTATATAGACATTACGGCCAATCGTGATGGAGAATTACGTCATATGATATCTATAAGTGACCATAGCCCAAAAGCGCTGGCGGGACTTGATAATTATAATGATATGGAAATAGAACTGAGTTTTGAAGCCTCGGTATTACTGAGTGATATTTCTCCGGCGTCATTATATCAGAACCAACCTAATCCGTTCAACGGTGAGACAATAATTCAATTTTTCATTCCTGCCGACGAACTGGTTACCATGTCTTTTTATGATGGTACCGGAAGATTGTTGTATGAAATTGAAGATAATTACTCTAAAGGTGTAAACGCCATTAGACTTACACATTCAGATCTTTTGCTTTTTGAAGGTGTTGTCTATTATCAGATGAGATGCAAGGATCAATTGTTGAGCAGGAAGATGGTTATCTCAAAATAAAACATATAAAATACTGCATATTCGGATATTCAGGTATAATAAGCGGTATATTTATTTTAGTTGAAATATTATTTCGAAAATTAAGATAACGGTTAATTTTTGTGTAGATTTAAATAAATGTGCACTTATGAAAACCAACCCAAGAGAAATATTGATTTATTACAACCCTGATTCTAATTCTGATCGTAAAACAATTGCATTTGCCCGTAGTATTTCTCCTCATGTAAAAACCTACAGCCACAGTGATGCGAACGTTTCTACCACGGGATGGAAAGGCTTATTGCAAAAACTTGAAATCGAACCTAAAAAATTATTTAATAAAGCCTTGCCTGAATATCAAAGAACTCTGAAAGGGAAAGAATTGGATGAAGAAGGCTGGTTGCATGTCATTCAGAGAAACCCACATTTGTTAAGATCTCCAATAGCTGTTATGGGTAATAAGGCAGTTTTATGTGTTCGTCCAACTGATATTTACAAATTATAATTATACTAATTTAGTTATTACAATTTCCAATATCTGCTTCTAATTGCCCTCCTGCAAATATTTCAAATCCAGGATTTATTTCTAATCCCTGGTTCGTACGAAGTTCTAAAAATGCAGAAGTATCAATAATCCCATTATAGGAAATCATCGATTGAGTAATAAAAGTTATTGAATCATTAATCATCGAAGGAAGTGGTACGTCGTCATCGCACTGGATAAGGCATGGTACGCAATTACCTCCACAATCGATATCTGTTTCTTGTCCATCCATGATTCCATTGGTACAGGAAGGTTCTATTATATTTGTAAATGAGAAAGAAAACTCAAACGAATCATTACTCCATCTGTCGTCCCATTCAATGAATATCGTACTGCCTTCTGATACATTTAAATTTATAATTTGTGATGCGTAGTTATAACCAGATCCACTTAGACAATCATCATCGCTAGTCGCGAATTCTGACAGTTCATGACAGACTCCGGTATATAAGAATAATCGTGTATCTACATTTTGACCGCAACTTGCCATTTCAATTGTTCCATTTGCTGGCGGTATGAATTTATACCATCTGGCATGGGTGGCCTGTGGATGGCTGGCACCTGATCCACTATTAATTAATCCGGAATAATAGGTTCCGGAAGAATCTATTATAATGGCTTGTTCACAGGATTCTCCTTCGACCGGATTACAAAATTGGATCATCTCCCTTATAAGATCTCCAGGCTCCTGGCCAAATCCCAAGCTAAAATTTACGCCAACTGGAGCGGTGTGGCAGTAACTCATTATAGTTCCTCCCTCAGATGGAATAGGAGCATCTTCGCAAGCAGGTAAAGGTCCGCCGCATGCATCAATGGCCTCCGTACCATCTTGGCCCCACGCGCAATCATGTGTATGTGGTGACCCCATATTATGTCCTAATTCATGGGCCACAACATGCACATCCCATGAATATCCACCTTGCGTATCAATGAAGGCATCAACATTGCTATATCCAAATGATTTGTTCCTGTCACATAATCCATTTATAAATGCAATGCCACCACTCAATGCTGAAGTCCCGGAAAGAAGATGCGCAAAATGACCACTGTGGTTTTGCCCTAATTCATCTCTGAAACTCAATAAAGCGGCTTCTGCAGAAGTGTCATCAAAAGGATCCGGGGATTCCCATATAAATACATCCTCAATAATAATATTGATATTTTCAGAGTCATAAATTGTTTTTACCTGATGAAAGAGATCATAGACATAGGCTAACGTGGCCTCAGTAGAAAAACCATGTAATTCAAACAATTCATAATCACATACAAAATAGATACTTAAGGTATCATTTGAAAAAGATTTATAATTTGGTTTATTATAATTATAATTATTTTTATCAATATGTGCGGTCGTTGTCTGACACGTCCAATGATCGTTTGATTTATTATTATCTTCTAAATGAAGTCTGATTATTGAATCTTTGTCTGTGGTGAATTTATAGTTTCCAAGATGATCAGAAATAAACCCGGAGATTCCATTTTCAGTTATAGTTAGGCTTACAAGAGATTTAGATCCATTCGTTATTTTGCCCTGATAAAAAAGGCTTTTCGAGAGTTTTTTGCGACTGATAACGGTTTTCTTCACTGAAATTGAAATCAGTACTCCTTCGCGGCTAAGCAGTTGAGTAGTAAAAAAAGCAGGTTTTTGTTTTAATACCAATTTTATAGATGTAGGATTGAGATTATACCTCAATTTTCCACCCTCTTCCTCTGGATAAATTAATGATATTTGATCATTCTCATGTTGCTGGCCTGAAAGGTCGCGTTCCGAAAAGGTAAAGATGAGTACCAAAATCCAGACGATATATCTCGTCACGGAATATTTCATAATGGGGTGATTCTCAGGTTGAACAAACTATACCTGTCTTCTCTGAGTCTCTTGGGGTGCAATGATATGACGTCGGATTAAATCTGTCTCACAGATAGTCAAGTCCGATTTTTGACAAATACTTTACTTTCGCTGTTCGTTTTATATTTATACTATTTGATCCATTTATGAAGATTCATGTAATTCTGTACTTGCTGTTCTGCTCTTCACTTTCCAGCCAATCATACTTTAGTGAAGTACATACGGTATGGGATGATCGCTTTGATGAATGGGAAATAATTGGATTCGAAGAGGATGATGAATTTGTTATTCAACTGAACCTAATCTGGCCGCTGCAAAATAATTGGAATGAGTGGCGAATTCAAGGAGGAGATATTGAGGGCTCAATAAAGACTAAATGGAGGGGTGACCCAAGCCAGTGGGAAATAAGAGCAGGTAACGAATTGGTAATTATCGTTCAGCAATACCGTGGTGATGTCAACCGCTGGGAAGTGCGAAATGGCGATCAGAGATATTTATTAAGTACGGTTTGGAATAATGATGCGAACAATTGGCATACACCAAGAAATAAAACAGCTTGGTCTATGAAAACAGAATTCAGAGATGACCCTCGTGATTGGATAATTGAAGATTACATGATTGACTCAGTACCTAAGATTACGAGATTGGCACTCATTTTTATCGCTCTATGGCAGAGTATACCTAAGACGTAATCTTTAGATAGACGCAACATTTTGCTTGGTCTGCGGGATTTAAATGGCTTAGATCCCTATTTCTACAAAAAAATTATGGAAAATTTATATATATAACAAAATTATATATGTACGTTTGTGATATCTAAGTGAATAGACAGACGAAATCAGATTCACTTAGGTACGAGATCATAATTATTAATAGGCTCAGCACGACCCCAGTTTATAGCAAAGCTTTTAATAATTAAACCCCAAATCTCATGAAAAGATTGAAGACAATCTGTCTATCCCTTTTCGTATGCTTCTGTTTGTCGTTACACGTAGGAATTGCGCAATCTAGCTCCTGTGCGGCTGAGACAAACATATCTGTTGATGCTTCTTGTCAATTTATCATTTCACCACAAATTCTTCGAGCTAGCGGCCCTGCTGCAAGTGCTGGAAGTATTACATTGGTTGGAACGGGATCGACATCAGCTTTCGTCAATGGTGAAGTACACGGATCAATAATTAGCCTTGGCTTGCCGAATGGAGGCCAGGTGCAATATCGATTATATGCCAGTTCAGACGGTACAGGCCCTATGGTCTGCTGGGGGCATATAAATTTTGAAATAAAGAGTATACCTGATCCAATTATTACGGTGACGGAGATCATGTGCAGTCAGCCATATCCTGATTTGCCGGATCTAAATGAACTTCAGGCCCAAATTAACGGACTTTGCAGTGCTCCTATCAGTGATTTAGTCGAAACAATTGATACTGAAGGTGAAGCTTGTACCGGATTTATAACGGTCAGAAAGATAACAGGTATTATAGACTACGGTGATTTTAAAGTACCTACGCCTCTTATAATCGACACAATTATAGAGCGCCCCTTGGATACAGGAATGGTCGTCGGGCCATTCGGCGGTCCAAGCAAATTAGAGGCTATCCTTCTATTTTGTGATGATATTGGAAACAAATATCCTACCCCTGAAGTAGTCGAAGAATATGCACCTCGAGGTGTTCGCGATGCTTATCCTTATATTCCCAAAGGTCTGGATACAACTTATACTGATAGAGATACAATAATTACGTTAGAAGAGATCGTCCAGCAAAAACTGTTGGTTACTGATGATGATGGCAATGAATATTGGGTGCTAACAGACGTAATAGACAAGAGAGACACACTGATTACGGTTACGGATACAACAATTACAGATATCGTTTTGCCACTTAGAGAAGGGCCAACTTGTAATCTTAGTACAAAATATACCGATGAAGCATTTCCAGGGTGTGCAGGACCAGATTCAAAAATCATGCGTACCTGGAGTATTCTTGACTGGTGTAACGGAAGTCTGAAGCAAACGGTTCAATGGATTATTGTGGAGACCGAAGGTCCTATTATCAAACCAGTTAAAGATCGTTTTGTGGCTATTGCCCCATGGTTATGTTCTGCACAATTAAAATTGTCAGCAGAGATTGACAAAGGATGTTCAGAAACACTTCAAGTTATATTCCAGTCTTCGATAGGTTTCGTGGATGAAAATAATATTCTAAGTGGCCTCTGGTTAGGAGAAGTCGCAGAAGTATTAGTGACTGCAATAGACGATTGTGGACAAAGGGCGTTGGACACGTTTTATGTTACCCCAGTTGATAGTATTGCGCCTGTTGCAATAGCTGAGGATCAAATTAATGTAACACTTTCGGGTGACCCTCTCGTAGAAGAAACCCTGGAGGATAGAGGAGTAGCTAAGGTTTTTGTAGATGCTATAGATGCAGGATCTCACAATTCAGGATGCGGAGAAGTTGACATATGTCTCTTATTAAAAGAAGAAAGAGAGAATCCTGTATTTTTAAATGGAGTTCATGCTTCTGTCGACGGAAAGTTAATTTATCACGCATTTGGTTGTTATGTTGATGGTATCTTACCTGCGATTCCGGATACAAAAACAACTGATGGCAGACCTGAGATCCCCTATGTATTCTGTAAGGAATATGTGAAATTCTGTTGTGCCTCATTAGGTCTGAATTCTGTAGCCATGATCGTGAGAAATGGAAGCGATCGAGAAGCAGTGACCTGGACAAATGTTTTTGTAGAGGACAAAACCTCGCCGATCGTTATTTGCCCTCAACCATTCAAAGTTGGGTGTGGAGAAGAATTTGATATTCCACAACCAGTCATTTTTCATGGTGTGTGTTCTATAGATGAACTTGAAATGACGATGACGGAAGATTTCGATAATTGTGGTAACGGGGTTAAGAATGTAATATGGACACGTAACGGAGATGTTATCTGTACTACAGTGATCACAATCGATGCAGATAGCAGATTCAATCCTTATGAAATAAAATGGCCCAAGCATTATAATAATGACGATGTTCCGGGTATCAGAAGAGAATGTGAATTGCTTGTAGATGATGAAGGCGATGCAATACGCGATGATGATGGTAATGAACAATTTGTCATAGTGGAATATGATGACCTCATCGAAATGGGTGACCCATTTGAATGTTCAGGAGGAGGATTTACCGGAGAACCAGTCTGGTGTATTTCGACTTGTGGATTGATCGGTGTAAATTTTGAAGATTTGAATGTTGAAGCTATAGGTGCTTGTAAGAAAATTCTCAGAAAGTGGACAGTAATTGACTGGTGTACCTGGGATCCTAATAATAGCTCGATTGACGATGAAAATGATTCATTTGATAGCTTTACCGCTATTGATGATACATGGTTAGGCGATGGTGATTGGTTAACAGATAAGAGAAATACTGTTGGTGAATATTGCGAGGAATGTGAGAAACCTGCTGGTGTGTCTGATGATATATATTTCCGATATGACACCGTGGATGTAGATGGCTACTACTCATATGACCAGGTTATTAAAATCCTTGATTTTGATGATCCTGTTGTAACGGCCCCTGACACAATCACATTGAGTATTTTTGGAGGAGCAGGCTTTAAAGGAGACAATTTTGACGATTGTTTTTCTTCGGATATAACCAGTGCTACTGTTACAGATATGTGTGGAGATACTGAGATTGATGCCTCGAAAGCAGGGTGGTTTATCCAGGTATTTAAGTTAAATGACGGTGTTGAAGAGCTTTTGGCCACGAAAGATTTCTTTGGTTCAGAAGCCACAATGAGTACACAAGTAGGTATGACTGGTGATGTGCATTTGATTAGATGGATAGTAAAAGATAATTGTGGTAATGAGGGAAGCGCAGAGACGTATGTCATCTTTATTGAAGACAAAAACCCGACACCGCTATGTATACAGAGGTTAAGTACAAGTACGATGAATACTGACGGAACAGCTACAATTTGGGCCACTGATTTTGATGCAGGAAGTTTTGATAATTGTAGTGAAGTGGATTTATTCTTCAAAGATTCTGATGGTAATTACAGTCCTTCACTGACATTTAGATGTGAGGATATTGATGATGGCCTAAGTGAGGTTTTTGATCTCGAATTATACGCAGTTGACGCTTTGGGCAATTTTGATTTTTGTAATGTCTCATTGAGAGTAGATGATTTCAATGACAATTGTCCAAATTCAAGTGTCGATCCGGGTTCAGAAAATGAAGTTTCAGGAGCAATTGCTACATCTTTTGGAGACATGGTAGAGGAGGCTGAAGTATCTCTCAATGTTGGCATGAAGGATATGACTTCTGTGGTTGGCAAGTATGCCTTTAAGGATATCGCTTATAGTGCTTTTGAAATTTCAGCTGAAAAAGATAATGATTATCTTAATGGCGTATCATCACTTGATGTGGTGCTCATACAACGTCATCTTTTGGGAGCCAGCCTGCTCGATACACCTTATAAAGTTATGGCGGCTGATATTAATAATGACGGAAGAATCAGTGCGCTCGATTTGGTTGATTTACGCAAGTTAATCCTGGGTGTATATGATGATTTACCGAGAAATAAAAGTTGGAGATTTGTTGACGCTTCTCAGAAGTTTGAAAATGCTTCAATTCCATTTCCGTTTATTGAATCGATCGTCATAGACGATTATCAGGGCTCAGCTAAAGGTCAAAACTTTATAGCTGTCAAAATTGGCGATGTAAATGGTAGCGCTATTGCCAATAGCCTCATCGATGCAGGATCCCGAAGTGCTGGAATGTTAAGTCTAAAAATCGAAGATGCCTATATCACCAAAGGTGAAATAGTAGAAGTAGCAATGACCTCCGAGAACTTCCTGGATATTACTGCTTATCAATATACTATGGAATTAACGGGTCTTGAGTTTGTGGCTGCTACATCAGGAGCCATAGAA
Organism: Saprospiraceae bacterium; assembly: GCA_029262975.1. Taxonomy (GTDB): domain Bacteria; phylum Bacteroidota; class Bacteroidia; order Chitinophagales; family Saprospiraceae; genus JAJRXG01. The sequence continues at coordinate 6,859 of JAJCYJ010000049.1, read as the reverse complement.
GTAGGTCCTTCTAATTTCGGAATGTTAGATGCCAATACAGTGACTACGGCATGGTTCTCACCTGAAGGTGTGACTGTAAATGATGAATTATACAGGATGGTATTTAGAGCTACTGAAAATGTACAACTCAGTCAGGCATTTACAATCAGCTCGCGGATTACAACTGCTATTGCCTATACCGCAAGTCAAACCAGACTTGATATTGGAATGGAGTATTTTAATTTAGAAGCTCTTTCTTATTCACTGATGCAGAATGTTCCAAATCCGTTTCTTGAAAGTACAACTATAGGTTTTGAATTACCACAGGCTGGTAATGCAACAATTACTGTGATGGATGTAACTGGAAAGAAAATAATGATTATTGAAGGAACTTATGGGATAGGCTATAATGAAGTGATCTTGAAAAAATCCGAACTTGGTTCGGGTGGAGTCCTCTATTATCAGTTAGAGAGTGGTGACTTTACCACGACAAGAAAGATGATTATGATTGAATAAAAATATGGTTCAGGATTGCACCGGAGTATTCAAACTAATCCGACACCTCTGGTGCCAACTTAAGGATTAATTATTAAAGGTTCTTGAGGATAAGAAAGGCCCATTTTGCAGAAATGTAGAATGGGCTTTTATTTTTAAATCATGTATCCTTTCACTTCCGTTCGAATCATTTTGAAAATTATTTTATTATTTCTGAACTTCAATATATTTCCTGAGAGAATGGATTAATTAGATACGCCACCAAATAAAATGAAATGAACGTCTTTTGAAAATTGGTACTTTCAGTTGTTAGTATTGTTTAGATACTTAAAGATGTCACTTATTAATATCACTTCGGAAATATAAATCTGAGTGCTCTGCTTGTGGCTATTAATAATCCTTAATGCTTTAGTAAATAAAAAAGGAGAATGGTGCATTTTAAAATCCTTGAGATCGCTCATGGTTTTTATAAAATCCTGGTTAATACTTAAAAACCCTGTCATTTTATCGATGGTTAAGATCGCAGGCTGACAACATTTGACCTTATCGATGGTCTGCACGAAATATTTTGGATTCTATGGTTTATCTTGAAATATTGAAGTGGCATATGCCCTTTTACGTAAGAATAATACTACATATATCAGAATTACTAAACTAATTAACGGATTGAGCGGTGTTCAAATAGTCTCGTAATCATCAATTGTTTTTAAGAATCAGAGAATTTTGTATTTATGAGAAAAGACCATAGCTGTGAAGGAGCGTTTTTCTATCAGCCCGGGATAGCAATCCCTGGTTCGAAATTGCAGTTTGTTTAGAATTGGCATTATTTTTCATAAAAATCCTGCCAAAGGCAGGCGGGCATGACAATTCTAATTTATGTAATATGATGTAACCGCTCAACAGGTTAATTAGACTAATGAAATGTGAGTGTTGAGCATATTGAATGATGAAAATATTTTAGCCTTTGGGCAAAGTCAGGTATACCGTAGTGCCATTTCCATCGTCACTGAATATTTCTATATTTCCGCCATTTCTAAGTGCCAGATCCTTTGACAATTTAAGACCGAGACCAGAACCCTTTTCACCAAAAATACCGTCGGTGCTTTTATGTTCATGAAAAATTGTCTTTAGCCTTCTCTCGTTAATGCCTATCCCTTGATCTTTTATTACTATTCTGATCATGTCTTTATATCCGCTTGACTGCAAATCAATTCTACTATTTTCTGGAGAATATTTAATTGCATTAGAACAAATGTTTCTTACAATTATTTGCAGTGCATCTGGATCTGCAGCTACGATAACATTTTCTTTTATGTCATTTTTAACGTGTATTTTCTTTTCATTTAATATTCCTGATGCTTCCAGAATACATTTGTCGAGAAAGGATTTCAGGTTAATTTTACTTATATGTACACCTGGATTATTACTTTGTACCTTAGCCCATGGTAAAAGGTTTTTTAGGAGGATATCTAGATGTTCAATTTTAGATGATATTTGATCGCCCATTTTGTCAAGTGTTTCCCATTCTCTTTTATCTATCAGTCGTTTTACTTTTTGACTTATGTTTTGAAAAGATGAAATTGGTTGATTCAAGTCATGAGCCAAGATGGCGAATAGTTGATTCTTGGCCTCGTTAATCTCGTATAGTTCAATATTGTGTACTTCAATTTTATTTCTCTGTTCCTTTATTTTACTATAAAAGATATAAAGAATAATCATTGATATTACAAGGATAGCAATTAGAAATGATACGAATATGTTACGTTGTTTTAGTTGCTTATTTTTTTGTTCTATAAGTTCTAGTTTGTTTGCGTCTCTTATTGAAATTATACTGTTTTCCTGTGTTCGCATGCTCAGATGATTCGCATTGATATATTTTTCTTTCAATGACATATAAGCGAGCTCGTATTCACCCAGAGCTTCATAGGCTTGTTCTAATAATGAATAATAAAACATACCTCCATTGGATCCAGAATTTTTAATTTCTGATGGATCAATTTGTGTGAGAATCTGGATAGCTTCATGTGGTAAATCATGTTGGATAAGAACATGACTGCGAATCGCAGATTGCCAGAAATGATGTTGTAGTTCTAGAGAATAAAGATGCATTGTGTCCCCCTCTCCTAATATTTCTAAAGTTTGGTGCAACCCATATTCTTGATTATAGTATAAGGCTATATCTCTTCTAATAGATTTGTAATATTGATTTTGAAGACTGTCTCGAGCACTGAAGAACTTGAGGCATTCTTTTGACTTCAAAAACCCGAACAATTTTTCTTCTTCAGAAACTTCATTTTTATTGAACAGCTTTCGTCCAATAATCCTTTGAACATAATAATCCCCTAAACGCACAAAGAATTCGTCGTCATCTGATTCTAAAGCCTCTTGGTAAGTTGTAAGATATTCTTCTGCCTTTGTAAGATCCTTGGCTAACATCATCTGGCATTGCACCATTTGTGCAAGAAATAACAAATATTGTTTATGAAGACCATGAGATTGACTGAATGAAATACCATTAATACCATATAAAATGGCCTGTTCATAATTTTCTCGTTGGTAAATAAAAAACCTGAATAATTGAAGTAATGCTTCTGCTTGATCATAGTGACTACTATTGTGTCTACTTGCTTGAAGTAAATCCAATAGTTCTTCTTCCTGGTCAAGTGCCCATACTTCATTAGATGTATTAATATTGATTGAGTCTTTGGTGTAGGTATTGACAATATGAGAAGCGCTGCTACGTGCGATACTTAACATTATAAATAATAGAATGAGCGGTATTATAATGTGGTCTTTGTGCATCTATTAATGCTCCTTACCGATTGATAAGGAATTAGCATTATTTATTGTGTTCCAAATATAGAATTAATAGAAATCACATGATCTGTTTATTAGGCCAGAAGTGAATCTGTATTTATTGTGTTGATTTGCGCTTTACCAACAGTATGTTACTGCTTAACACTATTTTTGCACATTTTATCTACTTACTGGATATCAAACCAATTATCATTACGTCACAATGACCATATCAGTCTGGAAAATAAAAATGCAAGATTTAACCATGCTACTTATTGAAGATGACATCTCTTTTGCCATAGGAGTTGAGATGGAACTGGAAAATATGGGCGTACAAAATGTAATTCTAGCGCACACCGAACAGTCGGCCATAGAAATGATTGAAACTATTAAACCTGATATTGCCTTGGTCGATATCAGACTGAATGGTGATTCAGAGAACCTTACTGTTTCAAAAGTCCTGAAATCGAAGAATATTCCATTTATTCTTATGACCCAGTATAAAGAAGAAAAACTTTATAAGGATATCACTCGCTTGGCGCCATTGGCATATTTTAGTAAGCCTTTAGACTATGTGGCTTTAAAATATACGATTGATTCTTACTTTCAAAGTTATGCACTGGGAAAAAAAGGCGAAGATCTCGTTGGCAATCTTAACCGTGACTTTTTGTTTATCAAGAAGGGAAATAAATATTTGAAAGTTCGTTTCGATGATATGATTTTTGTTCAAGCTGAGGGTAATTATGTTACAATTCAAACCCAAAATGCTAAATTTATAATCAGGGGGTCCTTGAAGAAGAGTCTTCAATTATTGCCTGAAAAGATGTTCAAACAAGTACATAGAAACTTTGTAATTAATTTCCATTACGTAGATATCTATGACTCTGAAAATAGTCAACTCCATTTACTAGATTACGTCATTCCTATTGGTAGATCATTTAAAACGATTATAAGAGGATTATTGAAATCGAACAATTAGATCAAATTACACCAGCACGCAGTTCTTTCAATCTTCAATCTTCCATTAAACCATCCCCGCTTTTAGTACTTCCATCTGCATTATATTTTTGGCATCAGAGAAAGATAAGGCTAATCCTCCGACCTGCGGCCACCTCCTTTACGAAGGAGGACATAAAAGGAGTATAAAACTTTTGATTTCAACTTGATTATAGGCACCTATGAATATAAGCACTTAAGCACATTTAAATTGTACTCATTAATCCTCTTGAACCCATTAAACTCAAATTTCTCTACTAACGATTCGCAAGTTGCGGATGTCAGCACCATGTTCTGACGATGACTTCGCCTTATCAGCATTCAATTATCCAATTCTGCTCAATTAAAAATAGAGCACATGGTTTATCAATATTTCAAAATTCATGTCACTTAAGAACATCGGAACTTAAGCATATTTAAATTAAACTCTTTAAACTCTTTAAACTCTTTAAACTCCTTAAAGGCAAAATTCAAAATTCTCCACTGACGATGGCTTCACCATATCAGCAGTCAAAATTCTCAATTATCCATCCCCTTTAATCATGGTTAACGTAACAATAGTGCCCTCATCGATAGTGCTCTTGATCTCGAGATTTCCGCCATTTGAAATGGCGAGATCTTTTGAAAGTTTCAGTCCTAACCCGTATCCTTTTTCTCCTATTGTTCCAATTTTGCTGTGATACTCTGTAAATATGTTTTTTAAATTATCCGGAGTTATCCCAATCCCATTATCAGAAATTATTATTTTAATGTGCCCGTTATCATATTTAGAAGATAACGATATCAGTCCATTCTCACGTGTGAATTTTACAGCATTTGCTAAACAATTTCGAACTATAATTTTGAGTGCATCCTTGTCTGCATAAACAACCGCTTTGGGAGAAATATCATTGACTAAATTTATCTTTTTCTCTTTGACATATTCTTCTATTTCTAATAGGGATTTCTCAATTAATTTGGCCACATGTAAATTTGATTTGTTAAGTGTTGGGTTCTTGATTTGTGTGAGGACCCAAGGCATCAAATTTGAAAGTAAGTTATCGAGATGGATCACTTTTTTTTCGATTTGATCACCCATCTTGTTGAGCTCTTGCCATTCTCTTTTTTGTATTAAATATTTCACCTTGCCTCCCAGATTTCGAAAGGAAGTGATAGTACCTCTTAGGTCGTGAGCCAATATCGCAAACAGCTTATCTTTAGAACGATTTAATATTTCAAGTTCCTTAGTTCTTGTGCCAACCAGCTCTGATAATTCAATATTTCTTTTTTCTAGTATATATGTTCTTCGTTTTAGGAATATGTAAATGAATAAACAGAATAGTAGAAAGATGAAAATGAAAAATTCCGTTGATAAGTAAATAGGCTTTGCAAATATTAATGGGATGACAGCTTCTTCCTTAGACCAGGCTCCGGTAGGATTTTGGCCTTTTATTTTTAAGTTATACTGGCCATAAGGAAGTCTTCCAAATCGCAGACTTCTTTCTCGAGTAAAATTCCATTCACTTTCTAATCCTTCGATTATATAGGTATACCTGTTATACTCGGAATGTAATAAATTATCCAGTGTGAATCTTAAATTGAAATAGGCATCATCTGTTGAAAATTCTATAGGATTATTATTTTGAATTAAGTGCATCATTGAAGTGAACTGCCCGCTTGCCTTATTGAGCACTTCAAATTCGAGAATTCTGACTTTTGAGTCTATAGTATCTATTTGTGTACCAAATTCATTTGGGTCAAATTCAACTAACCCGTTGATTCCACCGAGATATATATTGCCATTCTTATCTTGATAATGAGACAACCAATTAAATTCGTTTTCCGAAAGGCCATCGGTCTGGTAGTAGATTTTATTTTCTTTAGTTGTTTTGTTAAATTTGTTAACTCCATGATCACTGGGAATCCAAAAATTATTTGAGTTGTCTGCGTAAACTGCGTGAAGATTGTTATCTGATAATCCATCCGATGTAGTATACTGCGTAATTTGATTAGAGACTGAATTCCAATGTATTAGGCCATTGCCTATCGTAGAAAACCAGTAGGTACCATCTTGATCTTCGTGTAAGTGCCGGATTTGTTTACCGAACTCTTCTTCTTTTGCAAGAGAAAAATAATCTGTTATTCCAATTTTCGGATCAAGTTTAAATATTCCTATTGAACTTTGTATCCATAAGCCTTCTGTATTCTCATATATATGATAAATCTGACTAGACGAAATAATATCATAGCCTTGTATATGAGGATATTGTTTTAATGTTTTAGTGACTTGATCAAATGTAAAGAGGCCGTTTTGTGTCCCTACCCATAACGTTCTTGTCTTCTTGTCTCTGAAGATTATATTAGTTCTTCTTGGTATATTTAGGTTAACTTCAGGAGCAAAATAAATCACCTCTGTTTGTAAGGTCTTTGGATTAATAGATATAATATGGGTTCCATTTGAACCTGACCAAATTGTGCCGTTAGAATCTTGCCAAATGCCCATACCAAACCACACTCCTTTTGGGAATGAATTGTTTATTAGCTTAGTTACCTTATTATCATGTTGACTAATAAAATAGGTGCCGCTATAGCTGTTTGCTATAAGATCACCATT
>JAJCYJ010000048.1 GCA_029262975.1 Saprospiraceae bacterium | reverse complement strand
TCCATCCTTATATTTTGCCACATTGTTATTTTCTCCAATCCATACTACGCCATATTGATCCTGAAATATAGTCTTAGGGAAATAGAGATGATCTTCGTAAAAGTCGGTCTTTGAAGTCAATAATGTGTCAATTTCCCAAGTAAACACATCAGGTAAAATTTCAAATAGCCCTTCATCAGCAAGTACGAATAAAGAGCCATCGGAGCTTTCAATGATGTCCTTGACAAACCTGAAACCTATATATTCGACCTCACTACCGTCAAAGCGATACAAGCCATTATCAGAAGCAATCCAAAGGTGATCGTGCTGATCCTTAAGGATTCCCCAATTGTGAAAATCCAGACCTAGTTCTTCGATTTCGTGAATTTGGTCAATGGTGATGACGGATTCCTGGCCTTTAAGTGAAAGACCTGTGAATAGTAATAATGCAAAAACGAGGAAGAAGCTCCTACTCCAAAAGATATACGAGTCCATGGTCCACTTAGACCAAGAAGTGTGGCAGAGCTCTTTTTTTTCCATTACGAAGTTCAAGAAATTGTCCTTTAGCTATCATGCTGTTCGACTAAAACACCATATATCAAGGCATAAAATAGTAAATTTATTTGCTATAGCCATTAATGATGTACGTTGATTTTCAACAAGCGTATTTGAACTCAATCTAACTTATGATAAACTGACTTTTACTGCTCAAGATCTTTCGGCTGTCCATCCAGTGCAAGTTGCTCACGCTTACTTTTTCTATTTTGTCTCCTGAAAAAGATTGACCGAAAAAACAACTGATCAATCAATTCTAATTATTAATTTAACCAATGATCAGAGATTTGGTGTTTTTCTGTTTTTAGAAGTCCATCTCTCCCAATTACTTTAGATAAGTCATTCATTTCAATAATTATGGACAGAAGAACTTTTGTACAATCGGGACTGGCCACTTCGGCTGCCCTGGGACTGCCGCTTGAAGGCGAATCCATTATCACCGAAAGCAATGACGCCAATGCATTTAAGTTGAAATATGCTCCTCATATCGGAATGTTTAAACATTCCGCTGGCGAAGATCCAATTGATCAGATCAAGTTTATGGCTGACCAGGGGTTTTCTGCTTTTGAAGATAATAGTTTGGCAGCCAGAGACGTCGTGTTGCAAGAAAAATTTGGTAAAGCGCTCAGAGATAATGACATGGAAATGGGCGTCTTTGTAGGCAACTGGATCGTCAGGAGGGGAGATGGTCTTGCTAAAGGTGATCCTGAAGTCAGAAAGGCATTTGTAGACGAGATAAAATCTTCAGTGGACGTTGCCAAAAGGGTAGGGGCCACCTGGATGACCATAGTCCTGGGCAATCGCCACCATCGCCTGGAGCCTGATTATCAAACAGCAAATATTATAGAGACACTAAAGCAGGCATCAGCAATACTTGAGCCTCATGGTCTGGTCATGGTGATCGAACCGCTGAATCATCTGCACAATCATCCGGATGTATTTCTGAGTAAAGTCCCTCATGGATATCTGATCTGTAAAGCAGTCAACAGCCCGTCGTGTAAAGTATTGTTTGATATGTATCACCAACAAATAACCGAAGGAAATATCATCCAGAATATTGACTATGCGTATGAAGAGACGGGTTATTTTCAGATCGGTGATGTCCCGGGAAGGAAAGAGCCTACAACCGGTGAAATGAATTATCGCAATATTTTCAAACACATATATGGTAAAGGATATACGGGCATCCTGGGTATGGAGCATGGAAATTTTCATCCTGATAAAGAGGGAGAGCTAAAACTTATTAAGGCGTATCGTGAAGTTGATGATTTTTGAATATAAGGAATTAAACGGCTTTCTTGAACTAGTGTAAAAACGAGCAGATTTAATGTAAATCATGTCTTCTAATATTTTTCTCAACAATAGAGGCAGATAAAGTATTGCATATTTCTGAGTGTTATTGAACTGCAATTTTTGATCTTTATGGAACAGTTTGAATTTCAATATTCTAAAAGAATTGTAATTATCAAAATTCGAACTGACAGCCACAAAATTCAGCACTTACAATGATCCGTGTAATCCTAAAATCCATCTAATCCCTGCCTGTCCGGCAGGCAGGCGTGATCCAAAGAAAGTAAGGATATAGAACATCAATATTTAAATATTTGGATCACGATTGAAATAGTCGTCCAAACTTTTAAAAGATTCCACACTGATTAGTAGATCCCAGCCGTCAAACTTGAAGACTCACCATTTAGATGTCGATCGTCACCCACAGATTCTTTGACCTTTTCCAGGAACTTTCTGAAGTCATCAGTATGCAATTTTTCATTATGAGATAACCATTCCCTGTACCCCTTATGCATATATAGGTCACGATACAGGTTCGCATTTACATCTGCCATCAAACCTTCATTCTGTTGCAATTGATATACAAACCAACAAGTCCAAATTAAAGACCCGGCTATCATATTAAATTTTATTTTCTGATTTTGATTTAGATCATTTAAGTCGTTTAATCCTTTTATCCAAATCTCTGAATTGTTTGCTGCCAATACCATTTCTCGCCAGACATTAAAGTTTTCAACAACAGATTGCCAGTTCTGTGTGCGTGTAGCCTGAATGGATCTTTCTAATTGGTGTGAATTTAATCGGATTTGGATTAAGACATAAATTAGGGTAACAACAATCGTAATTGTTCCAATAATTTCAGTTACAGCGCTGATGAGTTCCCAAGTCATTTTTTATTTAATTCTGATGTGTAATAATACCTGAACATTTAAATATACAAAACTAATCTCCGGTCCTATAAAGGCGTATGATAAAAAAGACTTCTTAGCTATGATGAAGGAGTTCTAATTCGCCGGTTAAGGGTATATATTAGTTTATAGATGGTTTAATACTAACTCAACTCAATTTTGTGGAGGAAAGCAAGGCTTAAGACTCCAATATGAAATCATCTATTCCTCCGATCTGAGCCTTTTTAAATATCTCTCAGCTCTTGAGTTTTCCGGATCCATGTCCAGTGATTTTTGATAATTATAAATTGCCAACTCATCATTACCATCATTCATATATGCTTCGCCGAGACTATCATAGACATTACTGGATTCTGGAAATTCCATTACATTTAATTTGAATACCTCAATGGACTCTTTTATATTTCGTTCTCGCAGCAATCGATAGCCTACTGTGTTTATTTCGGACTCTATAAGCATGTATTTTTTAGAACCTTTGTTCTTGTTAAACCATTCAATCCCGTCTTCTATTCCTTCGGTTTCAATCACTGAAAACAAGCTCCATGCTAATGACCTTCTTACCGGGTTGAACATTCTCTTTTCATCAACGATACCGTCCATAAGTGCTAATGCACTCTCACCTAACCAGGGTCCACCTTTATGAGTGTGTATGGTTATGCCAACATTCGGATAAACCGAAAACAAATAGACTGAAGCATATTCCTTACTGTTTCTATAATAGCCCAAATATTTGTGACCATCACTGACGATCTGCATCAATCCGTTACCATAAGTCCAGTCATTTATTCTGGTACCGACAGTACGTTCTGTCAATATCAAGGGATTTGTAATGCCTCTTTCAAAGTAATTTTGATATGATTTTATCTGCGCACCTTGCAATTTCATTAAATCAATTGAATTAGAATAGATGCCATCAGCAGGCCGTGTGATTTCTGGTTTGTCAGTTGATGTCAAAGCCTCTTTCTGGCCCGATGTCATAGAAGAAACCAATGAGGGTTTTGGCTCACCGTATAAGCGAATCGTGGTATTTTGGAGATCGTATTCGTCTGTTACATACTCTTTTAATAGTGTGGCATATGATTTCCCACTTACCTGCTCACATATATACCCAAGAATAATATAGCCGAAATTAGAATATAGGAACGACTTGTCGTCCTGGTCGATTCTAATTTGATTCAAATCGTTCACCAATTGTGAAGAAGTATATTCTGTCAGAGACGTGTTGCCTTCATCTCTGATTGTATAAAAAGAGCAATCGTTATCTGTGATCCCGGATCTATGATAAAGCAGGGTTTTAAGAGGAATGTTGTGATAACTTTTCATTGCTGAGTCCGCCAACACTTCTGATAGATATGAAGAAATCGGTTCATCATAATTCAATATTCCTTCCTCGACCAGGTTGGTGATAATGATACCGGTAAAGACTTTAGAAAGTAAACCGATCGGATAAATGGAATGTTCATCAACTTGAAATGAACTATCACCTTTTAAAGTGCCAAAAGATTCAAAATAAGTAGAATCGCTCCCTCTTTTAATTGCAATGGATAGGGTAGGAATGTCATTTTCTGAGACAATGCTATCCAGGGTCGAATTGAGCCATCCAATTAAATGTGCATCAATGGGTGAAGTCTTTTTGTTCTGACAACTAGATAAATAGAGACTTAATATGATTGCGAGAAAACCGAATTGAATTGTATTCATCTTGATCAATTTATCTTTATCCAAACTTCTCATCATTTCTTTTAAAATTGATAAACTGTTTATTTAATCTCTTTTCTTCTGTTGGCTTTTATATAACCTATTGACATTCGACTTGATTCATTAGAAAGCTACTTATCTATTGTAAAGATAATAAAGACTTAGTGCTGATAATCAGGATTTAAATTTCAGATGAGAATTCCATTCATAATGATCCCACAAGGACATTGTATGACTAAAAAACCACTGACGTTGAATCACACATTTGTAATCCTTGAACTGTCTTGTCTACAATTTCTTCATGTTATTGCTGATAAAGTTGTTGAAATTTCTGTAAATCGTCTGAAATCAATCATCCTTTACTAATTTAGTAGCTAAATGAATTAAGGGCACTTACATTCATGAACGATCATAGATGAACGATAAGCTTCAGGACAAATTAAAAAAATATAGCAGCTCCCATTTAATCGTTGGGCTTACGGGGCATATGGATCTGATCGATGGGGATCGTGTCGGGAAGCATATATGCGAAAAATTTGATGAACTTAGACAAGCAACAGGCAAACCCATTGCCCTTATCTCAGGCACAGCTGTAGGGGCAGATGAGCTGGGAGTGAAGGCATTAATCCAAAAGGATAAATTTATTCAAATTACAGATAAAAAGACACCGAACAAAAGGCATCCGGAATTGGACAGTCAAGTTGGGATAGAATATATTGATTTGAGTAAATCAAAGCACTCTTATCGAGTACAAGCTGAGATTATAGTCACCCATGCTCGCCATCTCATAGCCATTTGGGATGGGGTTGATACCGGAAAGACAGGTGGTACCTCGGAGGTCGTACAGATGTGGCATAGCGGTAAGTCCTTTGATGGAACTGTGATTGAATTGCCGAAATTTGACAGACGCCTCCATCAGTTAATTACACCGCGAACCAGTAATCCTTTTCCGGTACATCGTCCTATTCTATTTCGATCTAATGGTGAGCGAATACTCCCAACACTTCCTCCTCGAAAAAATTACACATGGTCGGAATCCAGGATCTCAGCTCAATCTCAATTTACAAAAATGAAAATCCGGGCTTGGATCTGGAAGTATGCTGCCTGGGCATTGGCATGTCTTCTGATCATAGTAGTAGTCACTTACATTCTGCTAGGAGAAAGTAGTTGTGTTGTCTGTCATCCTTGTTTTGTGGCCATACTATTAGCGCTCGGTTGGATCACATGGTTATACCATTACTATAAAGATAGCAGGACACTTTTATTCCGATTTGTATATCCAATGGTTTTAGCCGTGCTTACCCTGACCATAGGTACGATGGGGTTCTACTATGGTGATAAGCCTGATTTTTTAGATGCTTTTTTCTCAGCTGCTAATCTGATCACATTGAATTCATCGGCAGAGAGTAGTGAAAAATTGACATCCGTAATAGATATTGCTCGATTAACAGGTGGTATACTAGCAGGTTATGCCTTCATTCTGGCTTTTTCATTAGCGGCTGGAAGAGAGCGCATGAATCGACTGAAGTTTTGGTTGTACCGCAGGGGTAAGAAGAAGCCCTTTGATGTGGTAATCGGAGATGGTGCCATCGCTGCACAATTAGCCATGGACTTAGCAGCAGAAGAAGAGAATCGTGTTGTATTGCTTTCCCGGGATCCTTCAGGCAAGACAGATACAATTATTCAAAATTCCAACATCTGGCTCTTGAAAGGGAATCTGACTTACAGTATCGACCTGAAGCAAACACACTTTGATAAAGCACGCTATGTCTATGTCGTAAGTACAAATGATGAAGAAAACTTTCGCATCACACAAGAGTTGGATATCATCAACTCCACGATTCATCAGAATGATAACAAAAGCAATTGGTATGTACTCTTGAGGGATCAGCAACAAAGAAGACTACTGCAGGAAATCACACATAAAGATCTTCATCTGTTTGATATCAATGCTATGATAGCGCGCAGATTATTGCGGGTGCATCCCGTCGATAGATTTGATCATCAGATAAGTCCGGCTAGAGTGGCAAGAAAGAGCGCACGTGTCATCATTATTGGCTTTAGCGCGATGGCCAGGGCTATCCTGGACAGATTGGTGATTATGGGGCACTTCGGGCCTGAACACCAGCTCAAAATCAGGATTTACTATAGTCTTGATGAAAAGGTCACTATTGCACAATATCAAGAACAAAACTCATATCTCGCATCATCTAATCCTGTCTCCTGGAAGATAAAGTGGGTGCCAATACCTGAGTCAATCAATGGTATGACTTATACATCATGGTCCTTATACCGATGGATTGATCCAGCTGTATGTACGACTATCTATTTTTGTAAAACAGACACATTAGAATCCACAACAACGGCCAGTCAAATACTCCCTCGTCTCGGGTGGCTTCATAAAGGTGTGGAGACAAAAAATCAACCATGTGACCTACAAGTTTATTGTCATTATGAGTTTCCAGATCGTGATGACCTGCAGCATATGGAGAAAAAGATGAATGCTATGGCACCACATGTTCCCTTCTTCTTTTTTGGAAGTCTCATGAGGGAATGTTCGGCATTTATGATCAGAGAAGAAGAGAGAGATTATGCGGCCAAAGTGCTGGCCCTGCTTTATGGTTATCTGGATAAAGACAAAAAGTTGTTAGAAAAATATCCGCTTTCAGAAGAGACAAAGAATCAACTGTCTCTTGTGCCTGATACGGGAAAGAGCGACCGTGACCAAGAGTGGGAAAAAGCGATCATTTATGCCAGGCATATTCTCGGGGCAAAGTCAGCTGCTCTTGATTTTGTCTGGAAAGAACTCTCAGAAGCAGACAGAAGCAGCAATCGTGAATCGATGGAACATGGGTGGGTAAAGATGAGATTGATGAATTTGGATGTCTATCAACTCGAGGAAATTGTCAACGACATTTTGTCGGCTATCAACCCGGAGACGATCAAACAACTCGGTGCCATCGAGCACATCAGATGGAATGCTGAAAAGCTCAAGCTGGGGTGGAATATCTATAAGAATGAAGAAAGATGGAAAGAGAGTAAAGAGGAATTGAAAAAACAAAAACAACATTTCTATCTCACAAAGTCGATTCCTTCTAAAGAGCAATATAAAGATGAAACGCAAATCATAGCGCTGCCTTTTCTTATCTCCTACCTTTTAAAAAAATAGAAAATGATACCGGAAGAGGTACTAAAACGAATTACTCAAGAAAAATAATGAATAGTTAAACCGACCTTTTTTCTGATGGATTTTTAAATAAAGAAGGAGTTGCTAAAATCTGTTTAGAATTGATAGAAGAATTAGAAAATAACGATTAATTTGTGGGTTCGCATATATTTTGGTCAATCAAAGGAAAATATCTAATCACCCATGGATAAAATATTTATTTCCTATCGGCGTGATGATTCACGTACGATTACCGGTCGTATCATAGATCGCTTAAGGACTCGTCTTCCATATGTTCAAATATTCAAAGATGTAGACAGTATACCTGCTGGTGTAAGTTTTGTAGACTGGACAGCTCAACATCTCTGTGGGTGTGATGTATTCATTCCTATTATAGGCCAGACATGGGCGAAATCATTAGTGGACAGAGCGGATGATCCCAATGATTACGTTAGGATAGAGCTGGAACAGGCATTGGAAGAAAATGTAATGATTGTGCCCGTTTTTGTAAATGGTGCGGATTGCCCAAAACCTTCTGAAGTTCCGGAGCATCTATCTTCTCTATGTCATCTGAATGGAATTCCGGTCCGTCGAGATCCGGATTTTGATCCTGACATGGAAAAATTAATCACGACCATAAAAAAACATCTTTGGAGTCAGGCGAATCTGATTCAAAAGTTACAATTGCTTGTTAAAAAATCAGATAAGAAGAATCTTGTCATTGCAGGCGGATCATTATTGTTAGTTCTAATTGTTGGGTGGCTTGGGGCACAAGCGCTAACAGGCGGTGGCATAAATTGTAATGATCACAGGATTGCTACACATGTAGCTAACTTCTCTGAAGAGGGAACCAAGGTCCTGACCAATACGATTACAGTTCAATTAGAACAAGACTTGCCGGATTCAACTTACTCTTTTCACAGTACAGGCTATCTCGATCGTACTATTCCGGATTATCACAATTATATCCGTCAGACCTATTTTGAAAACCATTGTGACACGACGGGCTTATTTGTAAATGGACTACTCAAGGAAGAAAATAAAATTTTCAATTTCTTCTGTACCAATCAAGGTCTTAAGATCAAACACCCTGACTATCTCGATGCCAACGAAATATCAATGACTACGCCTAAGGATATACAGTTTGATACAGATCAGGATGTCAATTTTATAGCAAGTTTTGTAAAAACTCTTTTAGGCCAATATACTCTGACTAGTCAGAATGCGCTTCAAGAGTCCTATCAATTTCAAAAAGACCATGATCTTACTGCGGCCAGTCAAAAAGACTTTAACGGGAATAGTGTCCTGGGACCTTTGTATTTTTTTCGGGCACATCATTATGCAATGGAAGGAAATGATAAAAGGGCGAATTCATTTTATGATGAGGCAGCGAAATACGGAAATGAGGAGATACAACAAGTGGCTGCCCTCAATAAAAAGAAAGTAAAGACCATAACCGACCTTATGTGGAATGATCCCGAATTGAGACTGCTCCGCGCCGAAAATGTACAATCTCATGAACGCATCGAAAGCGGATTTCAAAAGTTTCTTAGGGAGTTAGGGAAAGCATTCAAAACTCTTTTGGACAAAATAGGAATAGGTTAACTCTTATAATTTGGGATTCATTGTCAAGACCATCTTTTTCTAAGACAGCACTATCAAGAGGCGAATTGATCCTCTCATTTGTATTTGCATTATCGGATAAAGTGATTTTGCGCTGACCATCTAAAATTGAATAAATGATTGATAGAGGGAAAATGCAAATTGAAATAGTTGTTGCATTTTCTTAGTATTGAATGTCGGTATCTATTAATTGAAGATAATGGTTGAATATTTCCTACAATATCGCGTTTTGAGCAGTTTTAAAATTTGAATTTCATTTTATTCACTAGTTAAGAATACCTATAATCGTGCGATTTTGGACTATTAAGTATTACCGGATTATTAAAAATTTGGCTTAAATTGAGAATCGAGACTATTAGAAGCCCAAAAGGAAATTGACCGGACGAGTAAAGGGGAGTATATTATAAAAGAATCATGTTAATATATTAAGACTATATCATTAACGCTCCATATGTCCATTATTCGCAAATGATGAGTATAATTAAAGAGGCCGCAATTTGAGCGATGTACTGGTGATTAGAGAGCGTATATTTCTAATCCTTCACCGTGGGAATAAGCAACTTAAGTCATTTTTACATTGACCATTTCTTTTTACAAAAGATTCGGGCCCTCCCTTTTAAAGAGTGTTTTATAAATATCTTTCACAATCACTATGGTGTTGGAAAAATAGAATTTAAAAACAATAATCATAACCTATCTGGATTAGTTCTTTTAATAGTAATTAACGATACCATATTTGGTGGTTGGTGGGAGGAAGCGATCATTTTACTTGCCCTAATTATCTTGTTATATGTTGTTCGTAAGTATGAAGAAAAGAGCCTATATGAATATGGAGAAAGGCTAAGATTGAAAGAAATGAACCTTCTGAAATCGCAACTGTATACTAACATAACGCGTGAATTTCAGTCTCCACTTACAGTTATATTGGGAATGGTTGACACTATTAAGGGACATCAGTTCGAACGAAATTTAATTAGAACGAATGTGATAAATTTATTGCTTCTTCTCAATCAAGCCTCAGACCTGGAAAAAATAGATATTGGCATTCTGAAGCTGAAAAATTGCCAGTCTGAAATAGTCAATTACCTCAAATATTTAACTGTTAAATTTTATGATCTTGCCATGACCAAAGGCATTAAACTGGATTTTTATTCAGAGGAAAGTGTTTTATTTATGGACTTCGATGTAAACAAGATTCAATACATTTTTCATATTTTAGTATCTAACGCAATTAAATTCACGGAGAATGGAGGGGTAGTTCTATTAAGGTTATCGAAAACCTCAACCAAGAATGGCAATAATATACATTTTTCAGTCCAAGATTCTGGCCTGGGGATTGAGCGAAATCTCCAGCCCCAGGTATTCGATCAATATTCCTACAATGAAGATGCACATCTTTTACTTAAAAAGGGTAGGGACTTAGGATTTGAATTAGTAAAAGACTATGTTCAATTAATGGGTGGGGATATATCTAAATCAAGCGAATTGGATGAAGGCAGAAAATTTACAATCAGTCTCCCGATAACAAATACAGCACCATTTATCTCTTACGAAAAGATGTATTTAGAATCCAACGAAGTTTCCATTTCTGAAAACAATTATGTTGATAATAATACTGTTAAAGACAATCCTGTATTACTTATAGTTGAGAGTAATTTAGATGTGATCGAATATATATGCAGTCTCCTGAAATCTGAATACAAAATTGAAATAGCGAATAATGGGCATGAAGGAACAAATAAAGCGATTGAATGTATACCGGATATTATAATATGTGATGCAATGATGACTGTGGTGGATGGGTTTACGATGACCCGACTACTTAAAACTCATGAATTAACATGTCACATTCCTATAATCATGCTCAGTGCTAGAATTGAAAAAAACGAACAAATAGAAGGCTTCAAATGTGGTGCTGATGCATATTTAAGGATGCCCTTTAATAGGAATGAATTGTTAGTCAGAATGGAGAATCTGATTAAAGTTAGAAGCAATATACAACGGCATTATAAAAATTTGAATGTTGCTTCTGAGACCCAATCTTTGCTTGTTCCAATAGAAGATAAGTTTATGCGCCGTGTGCGAAGTTCTATAGATGAAAATCTCGATAATGCTGATTTTTCAGTAAGTGAATTCTGCCAGAAGGTAAATCTCAGTCAACCACAGTTATATAGAAAATTGATGGCACTGACAGGACAATCGCCATCATTATTTATCCGGACAATAAGACTTGATAAAGCAGCTGAACTACTTCGATCTTCTGATTTGAATGTCTCAGAAGTTGCTTGGCAGACTGGATTCAATGATCCGAGTTATTTTTCGCGCATTTTTCATAAAAATTTCGGAGTCACACCGAGTCATTGGCGCAATAATCGTCAAGATTGATTTTTTTACTTTTTTGGAATAAGACGAACTTAGTATTATTAAAATATGAATAATGAATGCTCTGTCCTATGATTTGAATATTTGGTGCTAGTCAGGACGATTCTCATATCCTAATTTGAGGCGATAGCAATTGATAAATCCTATCATTATTTTCAATCGCAATATTAAAGATTATTTAACTGTAAAACCTATTAGGAAAATGAAAAATTCCATTTCTTATGTATTGACATTTCTATTTCTGACTTGCGCGTTATCATGCACTGAAGAAAGTACAGAATTAGTGGATGGTCGGTTAGCAAGTGACTTGGCTTATACGCAGAAAGTAGATCCTTCTTCTTCTATCCTGGAGCATATGCCTGAAGTAGTTCGTGAGATTGTTCTAAAAGCAACCTATCAAGGTATCGAGGATCCTAAATCTACTCGAACGTTTAAATATGCTGGCGAAACAACAACATCAGATGTTACAGATCTCATGACTAGTGAGGTAACCGGATCGTGTTCTGTAAAGAGATCTTCCAAAGGAACAGATGTTCACTTTCGCTCAGAAGGACTAACCCCAGGTGATGCTGTTACTATTTGGACTGTTGTCTTGAGTCCTGATGAAAATTGTGAATTGATCTTTACTGATTTTCTCGTTGGAGGAGGTAAAGTTATTGATGATTCTGGCATCCTGGATACCAAATTCTTTATACCTAATGGTGACAATTCCAGATCTACTTTTGAAGAGTTTTGTCTTCCCGGACCAGGGCCTGGCATAGAAGATGCTTATGAGGCCAGTCTACATTTTTTTACCCGAACACATGGGCCATATATTGAGGGTTCAGATCAGCTGACATCTTTTAGTGATTGCAATCCGGACAATTACTCTATCGATTGCCTGGACGGGACAGAGGTGGCCGGAAGCTGTTATGACTTGCACGAGTCTTTTAATCCTGTTAATTGTCCTGTTGATGTTTGCCAAACTCCTCGAGATTTAAGAGTAACGAAACAATCGGGTAATTCATTCCAGCTTCAATGGTCAAGGGGTCCCAATAATGTCGCCAAATATGAACTAGTACTTGGGTACCAGGGAGAGTCTGGAACATTTTCGACTATTACTTTGCGCAATAATAAGGTTAATATAAGTGCCAGCCAATCTAAAACGATTGAAGTAAAAGTAAGGGCATTATGTGCTATGGGTGAGGTGTCTGATTACTGTGGCACCCTGACTGTTGATTTAGCCAATAATAGTCATTCCTTTGAGAAAGCAAGGATGGTTAATAACGCTAAGAAAAATTTTACAGTTATTAAAAAAATCTCGTCTTAAGATTGAAATTGATTTGCGAAGTAAATTAATAGAAGCACTGTAATTCGTCTATCTCCTGAATTAGATTGAGTCCCGATTATTGACTTGAGGTGAATGATCGGGATTCTATTTTTGGCACCTACTATTTATTTACTGACGATCTGCAAAGGTTGGATGTCAGCACTTTGTACTGACGATCCGCGAAGGGCGAATATCAGCACGTTGTATTGACGATCCGCAAAGGGCGAATATCAGCACGTTGTACTGACGATCCGCGAAGGGCGAATATCAGCAACTTGTACTGACGATCCGCAA
>JAJCYJ010000047.1 GCA_029262975.1 Saprospiraceae bacterium | reverse complement strand
ATCCCATTTTCTTTAATTTAAATTATCAACGCTTCTTTTTGATCGTGTAACCTGCTATTGACATGAAAAATAATTTTTCCATTGTCAGGAGTAAGTTTAATGGCATTGGAAAGTAGATTTGTTACAATATGTCCTAATTTTTCTTCGTCGAAGTCCATATCCAGTTTATCTATCTCAGTGTAAAACGATAGTTGAATATGCTTTGATTCTGCAACGTGCTCCATGGATTCGATGAGGTAGCGTAGGAATGGGATAATATTAGTTCTTATGAATTTTAATTTTACATTTTCCGATTCCATCTTAGAGAGATCGATCATTTGATTGACCATACTAAGAATTTCGTAGCCATTACTCTCGATCAAATTGGCTGCTTCGGCTGGTCTGTCCTTCAATTCCTTGGTGGTTCCCAGAATAATAGTCAAAGGGTTGCGTAACTGCTGAGTGATGTTTGCAAAAAGCTTGATTCTGGACCTCTCAATGGCTTCCAATCGTTTTGATTTTAATCTTGTTTGGAGGGTGCAATGTTCATTGTATTTGATTTTTACAATGAGGGCAAGTATTAGAAAGAGAAATGTGCCATATGCCCACCAGCTTTGCCAAAATGCGTGATCAATAATACTTGCAAAAGCTTGACCATTAACAGTGTACAATCCTGAAAAAACAATTTCATGAAAGTATAATATACCAGCTGTCATGGGGTTAAAGGTAATGATGATGTCTTCATGGGGGTAGCGTAAAAATACCCGAATATCGCATATGGAAAAGGCACTGAAATGACTTTGGATTATATTATGAATGGGCCTGCTTTCTGGAACCAGAAACAACAACATCAGAGGGTCGATGATATTCTTGAAAATTAAGCTAAGGCCCATCACTTCCACAATCTTGTGGTATCTAAAGGTAGGTTTCCATTTTTCTAGTTAAACCAGAGAAGATTACCCCGAGCTAATAAAAAATTAAATCGAAGTTGATATTTTGAATGTACATTGCCCCGGTTACATTCTCTACAAAATCTCCAATTTTAATTAGTCTCTATACGCGCCTAAGAGATTCGTTTAACGCAAGTCTTTTTCATTATTATGCTTATAAAGTTGATGCAATTCTAACAATATGCACTTAAGATAATATTTTTTGTCTATTTACGTAGAGAATGAACTGCAAAATACAAGACTTTGATGAATTCCCTCGAATGTAATTAGCGACAATCAATAAAGAAATATTCTCGAAATTATAATCGAACCTGCAACTTTTTACGAATCATGAACTGACCCGATAGCAACATGACATTAAAAATCCGATAGTTGATTGCCAAACTTCAGTTATTATTGCAATTTTAAACGAAATGATATGAAAATCATCTTGATCGGCTATGGAAAAATGGGCCAGACTATCGAAAGACTGGCCTCTGACCGGGGGCATGAAATAGTCGGAATCATTGATATTAACACTTCGACAGAAAGCCGAAGAAACATAGTAAAAAAAGGAGATATTGCGATTGAGTTTTCACACCCTGATGCAGCCTTTTCAAATATTGTAGAAACGCTAAAAGAAGGAATTCCGGTGATCTCGGGGACTACAGGCTGGTTGCATAGAATGGATGAAGTAAAGAAATTAACTGAAGAAATAAATGGTTCGTTTTTGTATGCTTCTAATTTTAGTATTGGTGTGAATTTAATGTTTGTATTAAACGAATACCTTGCCCGATTAATGAATGGATATAAGGAATATGAAATCTCTGTGGATGAGACGCATCATATTCATAAAAAGGATGCTCCCAGCGGAACAGCTTTAACACTCACTAATGCAATTATTGATACGATTGACCACAAAAATTCCTGGAGCATTGAGTCGGATGACCCTGGCACAGTTAAAGTGAATGCGTATCGGGAGGGTGAAGTTTATGGCCGACATAAGGTTCGGTATAAATCCAGTATTGATACAATTGAGATTATTCATGATGCACACACAAGGGATGGATTTGCATTGGGAGCCTTGATTGCGGCTGAATGGTTGATCGATAAGACTGGCGTATATACTATGAAAGATTTATTAGGTCTTTGATTGTTAGATGGATTAGATTCATTATGCATAAAGTCTCCGAAAGAGTAAACATGAAAGGACCATTTTGGTTATTTAAGCTAAACAGGGGCTATATTTAAGCACAATTTGGATGCACACTTGGGATGATAAAAAAGAAAACAATCGATGAGATTTTTGCTGCCGCAAGGGTTGATGACGTCATTGAAGACTATGTCAATCTAAAACGACGAGGTGTCAACCTGATCGGACTGTGTCCATTCCATAATGAGAAAACACCTTCTTTTACTGTATCTCCTGCCAAGAATTTATACAAGTGTTTCGGCTGTGGTAAAGGGGGAAGTTCCATTAACTTTCTGATGGAACATGAAAATTTCACATATCCGGAAGCACTCAAGTTCCTGGCCAACAAGTACAATATCAAAATTGAAGAAGAAGTACAGACTGATGAAGCAATTGAAGAGCAAAAAAAACGAGATAGTCTTTTGCTCATCAATGGTATGGCCTCTGAATATTTTCAGCAGCAACTGAACGATACTGAAGAAGGAAGATCGATAGGATTATCATATCTTAAGCATCGGGGGTTAAATGAAAGAACGATCAAGACATATAATCTTGGCTATAGTCCACGGGATTCCAAGCATTTCACAAGCTATGCTATTGAAAAAGGATATAATAAAGATTTACTTGTTGAGTTGGGCCTGACCTCGATAAATGGTTATGATTTTTATCGTGAGCGTGTCATATTTCCCTTCCATAACCTTAGTGGGAAAGTCATCGGATTTGGTGGCAGGATTCTAAAGGATAATGCCAAAGCTCCGAAATATCTGAACAGTTCGGAATCCGAAATTTATAATAAACGAAAGACACTATATGGTCTCTACCAGGCAAGACAAGATATTCGCAAACAGGATACTTGTATACTTGTAGAGGGTTATACAGATGTGCTCAGTTTGCATCAATCTGAAATTAAAAACGTCGTAGCTTCCTCCGGAACATCACTGACGATAGACCAAGTCGGATTAATTAAGAGATTTACACCAAATGTCATTGTGCTCTATGATGGAGATGCTGCAGGGCAAAAAGCAGCGTTGAGGGGGTTGGATATTTTTTTAGAGCAAGGCCTGAATGTCACCGTAGTGATACTGCCGGAAGGGCACGATCCGGATAGCTATGTTAAGGAATTAGGCACATCAGGGTTTACAGACTATATCAAAGAGAAAGGGCAAGACTTTATCCTGAGGCTCGCTCATCATATACAGGAAAATTATCAGAATGACCCGGTAAATAAAAGCATCCAGATTAAAGAGCTCGTCAGGAGTATTTCTTTGATTTCAGATCAGATAAAGAGATCATTATATGTCAAAGAAAGTGCTTTGATATTGAAGATGGAGGAGCGTACGCTTTTTAGAGAAATAAACCGTAATATTAAGTCCGACTATAACAAGAGGAAAAACCAAAGAACGCGAGAAGCCCCAATACCCGAAAAATATGTGGATTTTGATCCTGATCAGGATCATTCACAAGGAATTCGGGCGAAGGTGGATCCCACCCAATACCAGGAGCGTGATATTATCAGAGTTCTGATATCTGCAGGAGAGCAATGGTTTGATGAAGAACAAGAGATTCGTATAGGCAACTATATTATGGCCAATCTCGAAGGGGTAATCGACTATACCAGGGATGAAAGTTTCAAACTTATCTTCAAAGAATATGCGAGTGCTTCAGACCAGGGTACCGTACTGGACAGACAACATTGGACAACACATGAAAATGACCAAATTCGAATGATTGCCATAGACATGTTATCCGACAAATATATTTATGCCGACTGGTCAAAACGTGGTCTCGAATTGCAAACACAAAAACCTGTTGAAGAAAACTATATTAAGGATAGTTACCAGGCGGTTATGAGATTTAAAATGAAAAAAATAATAGAAAGAATCGAAGAACTGAAGAAGTTATTCGCATCTGAATCTTCAGACAGTAAAGATCTTATCCTGATTACCGCCTATCAAAAACTACTCAAAGAACGGCAAGCCATAGCAGATGAGTTAAATATGACTGTCATCTAATCTGCTCCTTTGTCTCTAATCTGCTTTTATTACACAGCTGTTTAGGATACTTTTTCTGACAGGACATGGGTACCCAATTCAATAATTTCATACTCAAATAATAGCTTCGGAGAACGAAGATTAAATCACCTTAGGTGTTGAAATTTTCTGGCATTTGACAAGTGCAGTCTGCAAGGGATAATCCACTTGTAGCCTTCTTTGTAAAGGAACTATTTTCAGAAACCCTATGATTCCAAGCATCACAGGAAGCAAGATTTAGACTTGTTTGTCGATACAATTGAGATCTTCAAAAGCCTTAATCAATCTAGTTTTGAATGCTACTTCTGCTTCCCTGAGCCATTTGCGTGGATCATAATATTTTTTGTTTGGTACATCAGGGCCATCCGGATTACCAAGTTGTGCTTGCAAATAATCTTTATGTTGCTCATAATATCCTTTGACACCAGACCAAAATGCCCATTGCATATCAGTATCTATATTCATTTTTATAGCACCATATTCGATTGCCTCGCGTATTTCTGCCTGACTGGAACCTGATCCTCCATGGAAGACAAAATTTATTGGTTGATCAGCTGTGCCAAATTTTTCCTGCACAAAAGTCTGAGAATTCTTAAGAATTATCGGCCTCAATTCTACATTGCCTGGCTTGTATACACCATGGACATTTCCAAAAGCAGCAGCCACCGTAAATCTATCTGATATTTTCATCAGACGCTCATAAGAATAGGCAACTTCGGCAGGTTGTGTATATAGTTTAGAACTATCGACATCTGTATTATCTACACCATCTTCTTCGCCACCTGTGACCCCCAATTCTATTTCGATGGTCATACCCAACTTATTCATTTCTTTAAAATACTCAGTGGATATATCCATATTTTCTTCAATTGGTTCTTCTGAAAGATCCAACATATGAGAACTGAATAATGGTTTCCCATAAATTGCATTGTACTTGCTACCCTCTTCTACCAGTCCTTTGATCCAGGGTAAGAGTTTCTTGGCACAGTGGTCCGTATGTAGTATTACACTTACGCCATAATGACTTGCTAATTCATGTACGTGCATCGCTCCAGTCTTGGCGCCCAGAATAGCAGCTTTTTGGTTTTCATTAGAAAGGCCCTTTCCAGCATTAAAGATCGCTCCTCCGTTGCTGTACTGAATAATAACCGGCGAATTAACCTCACGGGCTGTCTCCAAAACTGCGTTAACAGAATTACTTCCTACTACATTAACTGCCGGGATTGCAAAATTTTGCTCGTTGGCATAATCAAAAAGCTCCTTGAGCTCTTGTCCGTGAATAACACCTTTTGTAAATGATGATGACATAATTATAAATTGTTGAAACCAAAAAAGTCTTGCAAATATAGGACTATCAACACTTTTTTAACCACAGGAAATGATACTTTGATTTTATCGCTAATATGAAGTATAAAGAAAAATATCAGTTCGGCTATATTAGCAGTATATTTAATGGAAGATAATATATATAAAAGAATAAACGATATGCCATCATCGTTTAATCAGTATAAAATAACCCAAAAATAATATGAATATCACCGTCCAAAATAATACTGACTTACCAAATAAGTATGTACGCAAGCTAAAATGGTATCTATACAGTCTGGCCAGTAAGTTTAAGCATCTAATTTATGCTGTCATACATATCAAGCAAGAGGGACACGCGACACCTATATATGAGGTAAGTTTACAAATAGGTATTTCCGGACCTGACGTGATCATAAAAAACAGATCGGG
>JAJCYJ010000046.1 GCA_029262975.1 Saprospiraceae bacterium | reverse complement strand
AAGTTTTTATCAGTAATATGGGGGAAAGTTAAAAATCCAATAGCGGCAATGATTAAACAAAAAGCGTGTACATATTTGGGACTGTATTTTTTTGCAAACCCAACTAATAAGAAAGCAACTAAGAAAGTTACAATATTGTACCATCCGTTTACTAACCCGGACCATCCAACCGCCTCACTATAGGCTTGTTCATTACTTGCGGGAGTTGCATTCCAAACGGAAAGTGCTATACTTTTTGATGAGTTTTGCCAATAGCAAAAAAGTGCATACCATTGAAATAAGTATACTAATGCTAGTTGCCACATGACTCTGGGCATATCTTTGATGGCTGAGAATATTTCAATTAATGGTCCAAAAGCATTTCCCTTCTCACTCCTTAGCTTTGCTAACTCTTCAGCTGTCGGAGGTATCTCATTAGTTTTACTAATACTCCACAGTATAGACGCAATAGAACAAAACGCGCCGAGAAAAAAGGAAGCGTATACCCAGGTAGGTAGTGAACCAGTTTTACCGACAATAATTAATGGAAAAATAAATAAAGATAAATTAGCGAGTGTCTGACCCAGACCAGTGAAGAAACTTTGCATCTGAAATCCCAATGGTTGCTGCTCGTTGTCCAACTGATCGGCGATAAGTGCTCTATAGGGCTCCATCGCGGTGTTATTACCAGCATCTAAGATCCACAATAATCCTGCTGCCATCCAAAGTGAGCTGCTATATGGAAATGCTAAAAGGGTCAAACTACAAAGTATAGCTCCTATAAGGAAATATGGTTTACGTCGGCCAAATTTAGGACTCCATGTTTTATCACTCATGGCACCAATAATAGGCTGTACTAACAAGCCTGTGATGGGTCCAGCCAGGTGCAAGATTGGAATTTGGTCCGGAGTGGCGCCTAAAAAATCATAAATTGGAGTTACTGCACTTTGCTGTAATCCAAAGCTATATTGAATGCCGAAGAAACCAACATTCATATTTAATATCTGCCAAAAAGTTAACTTGGGTTTCTTCAAAGTGAATTGTTCTTATGATATTATGTAAGTAATGAAAAACAAATAACTATGTCCTTTCATCACTCATTTATTTTAGAAATAGGAACAAGAAAACTTCCCTGAGAATTTTCAGAAAATTAATGTCTTATAAAAATTCTATTCCTAAAGTGTCAAGATGCACATAAAAAACTTTAGAAAATGTTAATCTTAAATCATTGTCAGCTGCATCAGTATATGGAGCAATACATAGCAATCTCTTGTTTTTGAAGTCGGCTTTGAGAACAGTAGGGCCAAATAATTTTTCTGAATTGAGAATTTTTCGTCCCAGAGATTCCCAGGGACCGTTGATGGAATCAGATGTATAAATTCGAACTCCCTTGTCCACTTCTTCGTCTGATTGCCCTTCATATAAACGATTGCAACTAGAAATCAGGAGATAATAAAGGTCGTTTTCTTTGTCGAACAACACTTTAGGGAGCTCCAATTGTGTGAATTCGCTCCCATCGGGTACTGTAATTGGAGGGAAGAGTTTTGCAATTTTATAAGATGCTCCATTTTCTTGTAAGACAGCCCTAACTAAAGCACTTTCTCTTGGACTAACCTTGCCGCCCCAAATAAGATTAATTTGTTCCTTTTTATCAAGAAAAATGAAGGGATCCCGCCAGGCTAAAATTGGCCCCTCACCTTCCCCCTCAGTGCTACCCAGTCTTTCTTGCACATCTAAATAATACCCAAGGTTTGTGATTTGAACCCAATCTCTGCGTGGGGACGATATTGCAACATCGGGAATTCGGTCAATTGCATATCCATCATGAGAAACCGCGAGCGAAATGTTTTGAAGAAAAGTATGACTTGAATCCACCTTTTCCAGCCCTGTGAAAGCCACTAATTTACTACCGTCAGGTAATCTTTCTACTGAACCACTCCAAATAGTATGATAATTGTGTTGTCCCGAAAATGCTCCTATATCTAAAAAGCACCCTTCGTCTTTCCAGCAATGTCCATTATTTTTAGATGTAAAATGCCTGATATGGAAAGGAAAGTTGTTGCGTTCACTTGGTTGCATGGGTGTGCCGTCAGGTTTCAATCGAGAGATGGCTAAACAATATAAATGAATGACATGCTCTTCCATATAAGACCAGGCGTCCCACAGGAAAAGAGATGGATGACTGATTCCATTCTCAAATATTTCGTGATAAGCAGGTGGGATTTGGTTCATTGAGTTTTATTAATCAGGACCTTATACGTTTTCTTTATGCCGCAAAATAACAGAAATAGTTTAAGGAAAATATAATGTTTTGGAGACTTTAAAGTAAATTATTTAAACATTGTAAATTGTAAACGATTGAAAGACTATTTCTTTTTTTCTAATTGATATTAGTTTTTAAGCCCTATAAGACCATCTCCATCCTTAAATCGGAGGGGAATGATTTAATACAGAATTTCTTCTTTCCCCCATTTTTGATCTTCAGTAGAGCCTTAATACTCAGTTTATTGCTGATTTATTATACTCATGATAATTGATCCTGTCAGCAAGAACCATAGGTGTCCATTGATGATTTCGTCATTTGCCCTTTTCTTGTATTATTTCTGTTACTGGACTCTGATAGTAATGTGACCAATTTATAAATGTATTTTTCTAATTACGAATCCAATGTTTAATATTTGAAAGTACAACGTTCATAAGATGCATTGACTAATATTTGTGGCAGTCTAATCAATTTTAGACAAAATTCTACAAATGACAATCAGTATTGAAGTGAGTTGCAATACTCATCTTTCAAATTCAAATCTTATAATACGTCATCCATAGTTATAGGTTGTATTGCAGGGTATGTTATCTTAGTTTTTTCAAGCAAGGGTTCAATTTGCAGTTCTTTTATATAGAAAGGGATCTATCCAATATTGAACTAAGTCTTATTTGTTATAACATGATATTAACTTTATAATTTCTTCAATAGGCAAAAAACAACACTATCATCTATCGTAATTGTTTCTCCATATTTTATTGGAACTGACTCCTTATTAATACCATTTCCATCTGGCTTATAACCTCTATTAATATAGAGTATTTGAGCAGCACCATAATCTTTATATACACCAAATCCTATACCGGCATAATCTGATATATTTTTAATCCTTCTTTCTGCTTCATCCATCAGGATCGTCCCAATTCCATTTCTGTGATATTTCTTTAGCACATTAAAATCAACAATTTCTGGAATTTTCTTTTTTTGAAAAGGTATATAGTCTTAGGTCCATTTAATAGTTAGATAACCTGCAAATTCTCCATTCATCTCTGCTACAATGACATCTCTACTGCCACTTGCTTGACATTTAAAATATTCTTCATATTGTGTTACAGGCTTGTTCCAGCCTTGTAATCGAAAAGATTCACTGATTTTTTGACAGTCTTCTTTTCTGATTGCTCGTAAAGTAAGATTTTCTTTTGTGTATATTTTGCACATGAATAAGTTCAGTTCAGAATGTAAATAAGAAGGCTTTTATGTAAGCGTGCATTTATACAAGATATAATAAGGGGTGATTTATGTCATTCATATTGAAAAACATGTTTGAATGTTTCTGTATTCATCGTATTGTCTATAATTATCAGAGAGCTCAGTATCTCTAATATTTTCTATAGACACCTAACCCACCATTTCTTTTTACTCTATTCAAGAATACCCGAGATGAAAATATTATCGTTTTATAAAAAGAAAATAGTTATAAATAAATTGAATTTTTTTTTAAAAACTTTGCTTTTCATATCTCCGATCTAAAGAAAAATTCTCTGGGTGTTTACCCTCAACATTTTCATAGAAAGCATTGATTATCGGTAAATCCTGTTCCAGGTTACCGCTGGGATATAGTGCTTTTGGGCCTACACCTGCTATCTTGTTTTTATAATCAAGATACCCAAATGTAATCGGAACTTTAGCCTTACAAGCTACCCAATAGAATCCCATTTTCCATTTTTCTCGTCTTTTTCTAGTTCCTTCCGGTGCAATCGCTAAAGCAATTTC
>JAJCYJ010000045.1 GCA_029262975.1 Saprospiraceae bacterium | reverse complement strand
ATCATAAGAGATATAAACGATTTCTCCTTCTTCCTTTTCTTCATCGCTGTACTTGACAATTATTTCTTGTTCGCAATAAACTGGAAGATCGATTAAGGCGGTACATCTGTCACATTCCGTTTTCACGGTACCTTCAATGATAAAATCAAGTATGATGTGATCTGACTTTTTATCTAGACTTATTTCCGCATTCAATTTGCCGTCCTCTACAGGAGACGATTCAAAGTTTGCAAAAAAAGTCGTATCGATATCAAAAGCATAATTATGCTTTCCGTTTTTCAATCCTTTTAATGGAATCGAAAATTGCCTTAAGGCCTGCATTTTAAAGATCTTTTTTAAGTGAGTGCAAAAGTATGGGTTTTTTCCCGAATAATGCAATGGAAAAAAGAAAAAATTATATGATTCACATGATTGTGTTAATCTCTCACTTTTATTATCCTTTCTACATGCTGATTGCCGTGTTTATCACGTATTGTAAGATTATAAGTCCCTGATACATAATTGGTCATGTCCAAAAGTATTATCTGATGGGCATGTACATCTAATTTGGTCAGCACCAATCTTCCCTGATCATCATAAAGATAGTAATCGAGATCATTGATGTTATCTTGATCAATATATACCATACCATCTGTCGGATTAGGATAAATCCTGAGTTGATCTGTAAAATCAACC
This sequence comes from Saprospiraceae bacterium, assembly GCA_029262975.1. Taxonomy (GTDB): domain Bacteria; phylum Bacteroidota; class Bacteroidia; order Chitinophagales; family Saprospiraceae; genus JAJRXG01. The sequence continues at coordinate 2,457 of JAJCYJ010000045.1, read as the reverse complement.
TGACTTACCGAAACCGATCCTGCGGGTACCAGATCACCATTTTCATCAAACTTAATCAGCCATACTTGAGATACTGAATCGAAAGTGTCGTTCTCGGTCGGATAGAATCTTGTGCCACATGCCATATAATATCCATCCGAAGTCGCAATAACATCATAAAGGGAATCATTGATGTCTGACTCCAGACTTGTAATCGTATGATACCAGATACTGTCTCCATCAAGTCCAATTTTTGCCATGATGCCTTCCTTAAATGGATAGTTCTGCTTGATATATCGATCTCCAACTATGACATACCCATCTTTGTTATGGCTTTCGCAAATGCCATAAAAGTCATCATGAAACTCCTTCCATTGATGGTCACCAATTGTTATGGACCATTGATAATTAAAATCCTTGTCAAGTTTGGTAATTGAAGGTTGAAAGTAAATATCATGCGCACCCGTTTCAAAGTTTGTTGTATCCCTTATAAAGTGTGTAGCAAGAATAATTAAATTCTCATCTTCTGCTAATGCTGCATCCAATACTACACCGGCATATTGATCTTCGGTGATTAATTTTCTGCGAAGAATGTTATACGAGGTGTCCAGTTCAAAAACAGTAATCCCAAAATGAGCAATATTAAGGTCAGGAAAACTTGGAAAATCATTGCCATATCCAATTGCTAATAGATTTTTCTCACTATTTACAATGAGTTTATAAGGAGTCAATTGATGACCATGCCAATCTAAATATGATAATTCAAATTAATTGACATTAAATGGGTTAATTCTTGCAAGCAATCCACGTCTTTCTTCAATTCCACTTTTGGTGATGGCAGATGTTGTAATTTGATTCTGTGGGAATTCAGTAATACCTGTGATAAGATTTATTTTCTCCGGCAATAAAGGATCATTATATATAGAATGTATGTCTAAACTTTCTAAATTTAAATTACTATTCATCAATAATGATTTACTCTCAGTTGCTCCTAAATATATATTTCCCTCCAACAGAATTAATTCCCTGCAATTATTGATAGAAAATATTCCTAATGAATCATTCTTATATCTTATTGTATCTTTCATGACACCTTCTAAAGTAAATTTCGAAAGAAATATACTGGATTCTAAATAAGTATCACCTGTTAGAACTTGTCCAGCAACAAAAATAGAGCTATCAATTTCTGTAAGAGCCCATGCATTGTTTTGAATATACCCAAGATCATATAAGTTGTTAAAATCATCTTGTGCATGGGCACTTACTAAAATTGTCAAAAAGAATATTATTCTAAGAATTACTTTCATCTACATTTTTTCAAGCTTTTTAATTATAAATTCATCATAAGAATCAACTAGTTTTACAAGGTATATTCCAGAATGCCATGTTGAGAAGCAACCCTGGACATACTGGTCCTATTAAGCTATGATTCAAATAAATTTACGGGTTTAATTGCAGCTTCCTGGCTTATCCTGCTGCACAACCAGATTAATCGTGCTTCCCATCGGTAATTTCTTGCCTTCTTCGTATGGTGGGTCCTGTGCAATGACGTAAGCATTGCTCTGATCGGTAACAACACCACGCATTTCTATGTTGCCAATACGAAGGCGTCGCATCTCAATGATGGTTCGAATCTGAGATAGAATCTGGCAGGTAAAGTCCATCACTTCAATTTCTCCGCCACCTGTTCCAGAAACAATAAAACTTAGAGTAGCTCCCTTTTCAATCTGGATGCCTTCGGTACGACCACCTCTGCCTTCGATCAATTTATCTCCTAAATACACTTCAAGGATATGGTTGGATTCACCGGGATCGTATCGTCGGCCTTTTATTTCAGTGTTTATCAAAAGGCTGGCTAATTCTTGTTTTTTGCTATTGTATTCACGGCCATACATCTGTCTTAATTCAGACAGAGGAATGAGATCGGCTACATGCTTGGTCACATCGACATATATTTTTCGGTTTTCCTTTACCAATGAACCGGCAGAAGGATTCTGTGTCAATATTATTCCTCCTGGGACACCAACCTTATGAATAGAATCATTAACGATGATTTCAAAAGATCTATCTGAAGCATCTTCTTCGGCTTCAACCACGGCAATTCCTACATATTGTGGCAATACAAGTTTTTGACCATGATTGGTATAAAACTTCAACCATAGCAGGACGCCACCAAAGATGAGGATCACAAAAAGTGCCATTAAGGCAAGGTGAATGATAAATTTTTTAATTGTCAATGCGATTTATTGTCTTTAACAAAGGTATTAACTAAAAAGCTAATATAATTATTATCTGTTTAGGGTTTTGGTTTAATAGGTTTTACCCTCCTGCGTGACTGACGTCACTATGGCGGGCAGGTGGATTATGGGTTATTAGGTATTAGGTGATGGGTTAAGGAGTTAATGAGTTAATTGGTTAATTGGTTTAATGGGTTTAATGGGTTTAATGGTTATTCGTTGATGAGTTGACTCGCCTGCT
>JAJCYJ010000044.1 GCA_029262975.1 Saprospiraceae bacterium | reverse complement strand
GGGTAATCAGGGCGGCCATCCTGTGATCGCTTTTATGCCATTGTGTCCATGTTGATCCCGGATCCGGAGAGAAAACAATATCCGGTCGATACTTCTTAATCAGTCTGGCTATTTTTCCTCTTAGTATAAACGGATCTGCATATTCCAGGTCTCCATCGTCATATCCCAACCAATGAATATGATCCGTCGGACTACCAAGAATCTTGCATGACGTCTCTTCTTCCGCCCTTCTTATCGCTGCAAGTCGCTCACGCGTCATTTCGAGATCAAGCGAGCCTTTATTATCATTTGTATAGATGACAATATGAATATTGTTATTCTGTGAAGCTAACCTGGCAAGTGTACCTCCCATGGAGAAAGTCTCATCATCGGGATGAGGAGAAAAGACCAGAATTGTCTTTCCGGATTGATGCTCTAACCGTTCTGAAGGATCAACTGATACAGGATCTACGAGTGGAGCAGATAAAGGTTGTGCTGCCATTTTTGACGATGACATAATGATCAATATCAACAAGACGATATTATTTGAAATATGTGATAGGCGACAATGGACAATTGAGAGAATGCTCATATCAATTATTTTAAAAGATGATTTTTTCAAATATTATTCAACATAAAAACCCAGTTTTTCTAATCCAGGCTTTATCTCAGGACTTGACATAAATAAATCCCAAAGAAAATTACTTCTATAATTTTCAATCATAACGATTATGGGACCCTGATCGATAGCAAGGTATCTTCTGGGGTACCAGTTGAAGTGGATACTAAATGCATCATAGAAGCCATAAGCCCCCAATATTTTTGCCCCCAGATCCTCGTAAAAATGACGAAGTGCTTTCATGCTGGCCAGTGGAGTATTGGGAAAAGAGGCTAATGCAGCTGTCGGAGATATAACACCAAGATCATTTTTTGGACTATGGGCTGCGTAGAAATCGATGGAATAACTCGCCGTTAGTCCCCAGCATTCTTCACTGTATCCCTGATAATTTTTAGGATTATCAATACAATGCAGCAAGTTCAAATTAGCGTGTTGAACATTATGGGTCCAATAATCTGCATATTGATCTTTCAGCTTTCGGGGGTCTAATCCAAGGTATGAATAATGCGCCCAGAATAGCGGTCCACCAGATACTTCATCACCCTGGTGAGTAAGTCGCAATGGCTTTTTCGGATCTTTTTCTACGATCGCTCCTCCATCTGCCCAGCCTTCGTGATAGACTTCTGCAGGTATAGGATATGAAGGAGACATCGCTGCTAAAAGGTAAGTAATCAAAGTTTCGTTGTATCCGTGAATTTTAAAATTTATTTTCCATTTATGAATTGGCGACCAATGCCATACTAACACATTTTCTTTGTTCGCCCCTCGATAAAAATTCCAATTGACTTCTTTCCAAATTCTATCAATTTGAGCAGATAACTTCTTCTCTTTTTCAGATCCTTCTAAAAAGAACTGGCGGGCACAAAGTAATCCTTGTATTAAAAATGAAGTCTCTACCAGATCTCCTCCATCATCTGCAGGACTGAATGGAGCTACTGTACCGGTAACGCCGTCTATCCAATGCGACCAAACACCATGAAATCTGGGAACTGTGTCTATAAATTGTACAATCTTATGAATTCTTTTAAATCCATCTTCGCGAGTAATAAATTCCCTCTTTATTCCGACAAGGATTGCCATAATACCAAATCCTGTACCTCCCGTAGTAACTAGTGACTCATCCAGTCTCGGTTCGTCTTCATGATATCGCTCCCGGGCCATTCCAGAATTTGGTTCTGCCAAATCCCAAAAGTATTTAAGTGTAGCCGATTGCACCAGATCCAATAATTCTTCATCCGTTAGTATTTGTGGCGAATGCGCAGGCGCAATTTCAACTTCCTTAATAGTATCACTTCTGCATCCAGAAAGCAGGAGAAAGACAAGAACATATATTGTAGAATACCAAAAGCGTATCATATTTTCAATTTTCTACTGACGACGGTGTAGCCGTATTAGCATTTTCCCAGAAATCACCCTTCCTTAATTTTCAATTTTCAATTCCTTCATTGTGCAACATTAAAGGCACTTAGGAACATAAGCACTCAAGCACATTACTATTTAAACGAACAAATAACGATCAACAAACAAGGAACAACATTGCATATTTCAATTTTCAATTGAAACTCCTTCTTGTAAATAAGCAAGCAAATCAGCCATGTTCTGCACCGTCATATTACCCTCTAATCCTTCCGGCATAAGTGATGTACCTAATGAAGTAAAACTTTTAATGTCCACTTTCTCAATGGTTACAATTGCCCCACCCATCTTTTTAATTGTAACGGCTTTATCTGTCTCTCGGTCAACCATGCCCACATGAAGTGCACCATCACCTGTTTCTAATCTGTGATTGATGTATTTGGTATCTACAGCTGCGTTGGGATCAAGAATATCATGCAATAAGGAGGCCTTACTTTTCCTGTTTATTTCGGTTAAAACCGGTCCTGCGTCTGTGCCCGACGCTCCATAAATATGACATTGGGCACATAGTTGATTAAACACTTCTGCACCAGTTGTCGCGTTGCCTTGAAGGGTCAAAGCTTCTTTCATTTGGTCTAATGCATCCTTTCTATTGATGACTCCTGAATCTGAAAATAATGCCTGCGCTCTCCGTATTGTCTGCTCATCATCCGTCCACCATAGTAGTGTGCGTCGTCTTTCCAGGTCAAAGTTCATCTCTCCGATGTTTATAGTACCGTTTTCTAATCCGGTCAATAAGGCGTCATGGTTTACTTTTTTATATAATAAAATGTCACTGGCTGTACGCCGTGATTGAGGACCTAAGTCTTTCCATTTTGATAAGAGATTTAAACCTATCCCGGGATCATCAGATGACCATAATTGTTGAAGTGCTTCTTCTTGTAACCCAAGTGATTCTTTATTAGAAAGAAGCGAATAGAGCACATTGGATTTAGTGGGGTATGGCAGCAATTTGATGAGTGCCATTTGCTTGAATCTGGTGCTATCAGGAAGTGATTTATCCGCTATTTGAGTCAGCGCATTTTTGCTTTGTGATAGATATTTCCGGGAAACCGGCAATGATAATTTATTTCTAAGTGCTGCAAGAGCGGCAATCAATCCAGGGTCGTTCGTTTTTTCTAATTGTTCAATAGTTTTTAAAAATGACCGACCTTTTGCTTGTACATGAATGTGTTCCGTTACGGCAACCACGACATTCGTTTTAAATGCTGCATCTTCATTTGATTGTGCCAAAGTTGTTAGCAATGTAGATGTCTCACTTGGTTGTTGAGCGGCAATTTGTGCAAGTGCTTCAAACAGTTTTTCATGTGTTTTGGCAGGTATATGTTGGAGAAAAGAGTTAAATACTTGTGCTGGTTTATATTTAGATGCAAAAGTAATAGCGGCAATATTCCACTGATCCATTTCTAATTTGGCAGCCTTGAGGAGGCCTTCATGGATATGATCTTCGTTTTGATCGAATGTCTTTTTTGAAATTGTACTTAACGATAGGGCAGCTTGCATTCTTACCCTTTGATTGTCATCTTCGAGTAATTTGATAACTGATTCTAAAAGAAGTCCTGAATGGTCGATATCTGATTCGCCTATAATCAAAGTATTTTCGCGGATGCCCGGATCTTCATCTTGCATCGCTAAGACTATTTGATCATTAGAAATATAATTCTTCGCGGAAAGTATCCACAAAGCATGTAGCCGCGAATAAGCGTTTTTTGACTGAGCAGCCTCATTTAGCAAATCTATATCCGCTTTAGAATAATTGTGATCAAGAAGTAATCGGTGTGCGGTATTGCGTACCCATTGATTTCCATGACCAAGACTTGAAATCAGACCTTGCAGAGACTGAAATTGTCTGTAATCAAATTTAGATTTTATTTCTGTATTATCGATTCTATATATTCTTCCCTGATCCTTCCCGGCATCAATATTCAATGTCTCTTCGATATCATCAGGTATCCATTCAGGATGCTCAATTACATCCCTGTGAATATCCACAAGATACATAGCACCTTCAGGCCCGACTGTCATGTTTACAGGTCTGAATGATCTTTCACTACTGGCTAAAAAGTCTTTTTTTTGTAATTGTCGTGTTGCTTTGAAGCTGGAACCACGGGGTTGCAATTTGTCGACATGGACCAGGTTGAGTACAACATCTGCTACCCAAACTGTCTGATCATATTCATCTCCTAAGGCATTACCTCCATAATAGGTGATGCCACAAGCACCAGAAAAA
>JAJCYJ010000043.1 GCA_029262975.1 Saprospiraceae bacterium | reverse complement strand
CTCCGACCTACGAATTAATCACAAAATGCAATTGCTAAAACTAATAAATGTGCAGAACTTTTTAGTTTATCTGTAGGATTGTAATTTGACGCATGTCATTGTGCGTGTTTCAATCAATTCCTTTGTTGGGCGTAAGCTGCGCCTACGTCCTCGAATATTCTAAATAAAAGTACTTACAAAAATGAAAAAAATCGAGACATGAAGGATGGACAATAGACGTAAAGTGTTTCTTTGTAGCTATCACTTCTTTCTAAGCTACAATGTCACGTATCACCTTTCCTTCCACATCTGTTAACCGGTATGGTCTGCCCTGAAATTGATAGGTAAATTGCTCATGATCAAAACCCAGTTGGTTAAGGATGGTGGCTTGTATATCAAATGGTGTGACTTTTCCACTTATAGGTGAATAGCCGATTTCATCTGTCTCACCATGTGTAATTCCTCTTTTAATGCCTCCTCCGGCCATCCACATGGTGAATGCTTCGATATGATGATCCCTTCCGCGAAAAGCATTTTTAATGCCTTCACGATTTTCGGCCATTGGTGTTCTTCCGAATTCTCCTCCCCATACCACCAGTGTTTCTTCCAAAAGACCTCTTTGTTTCAGATCCAACAGAAGGGCCGTAATAGGTTTGTCAATTTGATTGCATTTTTTCTTAAAGCCAATCTCCAGAGCTGTACTTTCATCAGTGCCGTGACTGTCCCATCCCCAATCATACAATTGTACAAATCGAACACCTTTTTCAACTAGTTTCCTGGCGAGCAGTGCATTATTGGCGAATGACTCTTTTCCTGGCTGGGTGCCATACATTTTGTGAATGTATTCAGGTTCGGTGGTTATGTCCATAACTTCAGGAACAGAAATCTGCATACGATAGGCCATTTCATATTGACTGATGCGACTGAGCGTTTCCGGATCACCATATGCATCATATTCTTCCCGGTTTATCTCGTTGATAGCGGCAATACTATTTTTACGTATGTCCCTGCTAATCCCTTCGGGATCTTCTAAAAATAATATGGGATCTCCTTCAGACCTGCATTGTACCCCTTGGTATACAGAAGGAAGAAAACCGCTTCCCCACGCACTTTTACCAGCACTGGGATTACTTCCTCCGGACACCAGCACTACGAATGAAGGAAGATCTTTGTTCAAAGTTCCTAACCCGTATGTCACCCAGGAACCGATGCAGGGGCGTCCTAATCTTGGACTCCCGGTTTGTAGTAAAAGTTGCGCTGGTGCATGATTAAATTGATCTGTTGATACCGATTTTAGAAAACTTACCTCATCTGCTAGATGAGTATGCATGGGCAAATAATCACTGATCCAGGCACCGCTGTCTCCATGTTGTTTGAAAATTGCCTGGGATCCGAGCATTTTTGGGACACCTCGGATAAATGCGAATTTTTTATTTTCTAATAATGATGGAGGGCAATCTAACCCATCCAATTTTGACAACTCTGGTTTGTAATCAAATAATTCTAATTGTGATGGTGCTCCTGCCATGTGCAGGTATATAACAGACTTGGCTTTTGGAGCGAAGTGTGCGATTTTATCGACGGGATTACCAATCGTGGAAAGTAAAGAAGCATTGAAATTAGAATTTTGATTTTGTCTACAACTGCTTGATAAGGATCCCATTGCCATTCCTCCCAGGCCCAGGGCACAATTTTTCAAAAACTGTCTGCGCGTATCCTGCTTCAATTGTTTTTGAACAGATTCAATATATATGCGATCGTTATTCCTGGACATTTTTATAATTAAGTCTTTGAGATTACTTCATCAAGATTTAAAATAGAATTAGAAACCAAAACCATGGCAGCGAATTCTGCAGGCGATTCTGTTTTAATTCCAGCACAAATTTGATTGGTTAATTTTTTATCTCTCTTGTATTCTTGAAGCGATTGCTCGTATAAATTTTCTAAGACTTCCAATTTTGTGGCTGATATATCTTTGGAAGTTACAGTCTTATAGACATTTCTTATCATAATAGATTTGTCTTTTTCCCAGGTCTTATGGGTTAGAACTTTTGAAAGATCAATAAACACTTCATCATTTAATGTGGCCAGAGCCTGAAGAGGAGTATTCGTTCTAATTCTTCTTGATGAGCACTGTTCTCTGTCTGCACCATCAAAGGTGATCATAGAAGGATAGGGACTTGTGCGTTTCCAGTAAGTATAGATAGCTCTGCGATATTGCTGACCCCCAGTACTTTGTGTCCATTTACTATTATCATATGGTGCTTCCCAAATACCTTCAGGTTGATGGGGCATTACAGGTGGACCGTATAACTCATCATTCAGTGCACCACTGACGAAAAGGGCTTGATCTCTGACTTGTTCGGCAGATAGCCTGATTCTCGGCATACGGGCCAGGAGCTTATTGAATAGATCTTTTTCGGCATGTTCCGCTGTCATTTGTGAGCTTTGCCTATATGTATCCGATAACACGATTTTCTTTATGAGCTTCTTAAGACTCCATTGATCGTCGTGCATCAATTGCCAGGACAGGTGGTCCAGTAATGCCTGATGCGTGGGGTGGGCACCTTGAGAACCCATATCCTCCAATGTTTCAACTATACCCTGTCCAAATATTTGTTCCCAGATCCTGTTGACTATAGTCCGGGATGTCAAAGGGTTTTCTTTAGTGAGTATCCATTTCGTTAGGCCAAGCCGATTGGCAGGAGCATCATCAGGAAATGCATGGAGTAAGGAAGGTGTACCTGGTTGTAATTCCTGTGCCTTTGTCAACCAGCTTCCTCGTTCGAAAAGATTGGTTGTACGTTCCAAATCTTTTGGATTTTCGATCATGATCGGAGTTGCCGGAACATTTGCATCAAGCAAATCCCAAAAGGTTTTTTCGATAGCCACAAAATCCTCCTTTCCCTTTCCGGGAAGGTCTTTCATAAAGTAAAACCAATCAAATATGACACCGCGTCTATTTGTATTTATAAGCGTTTCATTTTCATAAGTGAAATACACATCATGGACCTCCTCGGATGAGACCAAATCAATCATTTCATGGATCCAGCCAGAGCCTTTTTGTTCTTGAAATTTGTAGGTTCCAATGACAGGGCCATCAGGACTTCCAATTCTGACGGACAAGATGCCTCCGGCCACGGACCTTCGATAACTGAATAGAAGCTTGGTTTTCCCGGTTAGATTTACGTTTTTCAACCTGGCAGAAGAATTGTACCGCATGGCCAACCATTTCGTATCATTCAATTCGGCATTGACAAAACTGTCTGTTGTTAATGAATTTCTAGCTGGGCTAAGAGTCTTTATGAATGTGGCAAGTTCGTCTGCTCGTTCAATGGTAGATTCTTGAACCATCCATTGTTTAAACATATCCAATTCTGACAATTGTATAGAATCAAAGTGCCGGATGATTGGATAGTCGGCATAGGTGTCTTCATCCCTTGTATTATTAAAGAATGCCAGGAATTCAAAATATTCTTCATGGGTAAAGGGATCATATGGGTGACTATGGCATTGCGTACATGCAAATGAAGTCCCCATCACAGCTTCCCATGTCGTATTTACGCGATCGATGACCGCAGCTGTCCGAAACTCTTCATTATCTGTGCCTCCTTCATCATTAGTCATTGTATTTCTATGAAATGCTGTGGCCAGGTATTGATCATCTGTAGGTTGAGGTAATAAATCTCCCGCCAGTTGTTCGGTAATGAATTCATCGTAGGGCATATCCTGGTTAAAGGCCCTGATGAGCCAATCGCGATAGCGCCATATTTCGCGATAAGCGTCTCTTTCATACCCCTTTGTATCAGCATAGCGGGATAAGTCAAGCCACATGGATGTCCACTTTTCACCGTAATGAGGAGATGCTAATAATGTATCTACTAAAGCTTCATAGTTGGTACGGGAGGGATCGCTTATAAATGCGTCGGATATTTCATCTGGCACTGGCATTCCGATGATGTCAAGGGCGAGCCGGCGGCTGAGTGTGCGTGCGTCGGCAGGAGGATTTGGATGTAAATTGTTTTCTTCAATTTTGGCCAGGATAAAATGATCGATATCACTATTCCCCCAATCAAGAGTACGCACAGGTACAGATACCGGTTTGATCTCCTCATAAGCCCAGTGACGACCCCATTTCGCCCCTTGTTTTATCCA
>JAJCYJ010000042.1 GCA_029262975.1 Saprospiraceae bacterium | reverse complement strand
AACTCCTGGAGCAAGTCTTAATCTATTATTTCAATTAGCCGAAGCAACCGCCAACAGCGAATCTGAAAAAGCAGATATTCAATGGCATTATTTAAATAACAACTCATGGGACAATGAATTACGTGAAGGTTTTGAAATTATAGAAGATAATACGTTGGGTCTTACACGTAGCGGGATCGTAAAGATTTCGATTCCAGAAGATATAAGCGATGAAGGATATACGATTATGCCGCCAAAAAAATATTGGTTGCGCGTGTCTGCAAGAGAAAATGTAAGTGCGATTTGTGAAACGATAGCGATATACACACAAGCTGTTAAAGCTACTTATGCGGCTCAACCTGGCAACCTTCGTGAGGCCATGAAAATAGATGCCGAGGCGCTCTCTAAATTGACAAAGGCTGATGCTAAGATCAAAAAAATAAGCCAACCTTCAGAATCCTATAATGGACAACTATCAGAATCCTCACAGACTTACTATCAACGTGTTAGCGAAAGATTACGACATAAGGGACGCGCTATTAATGGTTTCGATTACGAACATTTGGTACTTCAATATTTCCCCCAGATCATGAAGACAAAATGTACCAGCCACACTTTCGGGTTACCGGGAAACAGATATCGAAGAGATCTGGAGTTAGCTCCAGGCTTTGTTAATCTTGCAGTGATTCCGGACCTCAACGTATTAAAGGCTGCTAATATCCTTGAGCCTAAAGTGCCTATAAGTCTGCTCACGGAAATAAGAGATACCATCAAACTGAGGACATCACCATTTGTCAGATTAAAGGTGATGAATCCCCGATATGAAAAAGTGCATGTACGTGTATCTTTTAACCTCCTAAAGGGTAAATCAAACAAGTCCTTTTACAAAAAGCAAATTCAAAAAGATATTACACAATTTCTTGCTCCTTGGACAACCGGGACAGGGTTTGATAAATTATGTTTTGGAAAATCAGTATCCATTTCTGACTTGATATACTTCATCGAATGTCTTCATTACGTAGACTACATCTGCCATTTGGACCTATCGAATGACGCAGACAAACTCAGTTGTGTATCCGCCAAAGATAAAAACACCAATATCAGGTTGATCGAACCCGGGACAGCCAGATCCATATTGACAGCAGGTGATATCGCAGTCTGTGTTACTGACGACCAATGTGAAGAATATCAAAAAACTCAATTTATAAAAACACCTGTATCCATGGGATATTGTGGCCTACCTGATGTAATCGTACGAAAGGACGATTTAGAAGATGAAGTAACTGTAAATTAAGATGAACTAAAAATGGAAATATTAAAATTTAACGACACTTCCATCATTAGAAAAAAGGATTCTTCTTTTCCTGAGCATCTTGATTTTGATTTCTTAAGGGCGAAAGGACTGGAACACATAGGTGCACTCTCAGGAAAGATATGGACCGATCACAATGTGCATGATCCCGGCATAACTATCATGGAATTACTTTGTTATGCATTGATTGATATTGGATACAGAACAAAGTTGCCGATAGAGGATTTATTAACACTCAAAGAAGGGCAAAAGGAGGATAACTTCTTCACACCAGCTGAAATACTTACATGTAATCCAACAACCATATTGGATTATCGAAAACTAATAATGAGTGTGGAAGGTGTAAGAAATGCATGGTTGGAAATATCCACAAAAGATGACCCTCAACTCTATCTTAATTGCAATCATGAGATTCGAGATGATAACACGTCTGTTGTAAACACGGGTGAAACCGGGCAGTCCAAAGTGCAATTAACTTGCGATCAGGGAGATTGTCCGATTGTACTTAATGGCCTCTATCATGTCTATCTGGAATTAGATAAAAATAATGCCTATTGTCTGGAAAGTGGAATCGCACCGGTCAATGAACAAGATGTTATAAGAGAAGTCCAGTCCTTACTTTACGATCACCGCAATCTGTGCGAAGATTTTGTGGATATTCAAATCATGTGTGAGCAACAATTAGGAATATGTGCAGACATTGGGCTATCAGAAGGAGTAAATCCAGAAGAAGCACTTACTAAAATCTACCAGACTATATATCAATTTTTGTCTCCGGATACTCATTATTATTCGCTTAAAGAATTATTAGACAAGGGACGACCGATTGAAGAAATATTCGAAGGAAGGCCTTTTACAAAAGCCGATGTTGGATTTATCGATACTGAAGAACTAATGACCGTTCGTAAGATCAAAGAAATTCATTTGTCCGATTTTTATAAAGCTATTTTGGAATTGGATGAAGTACAATATGTTCAAGAATTGAAGATAAAGACATGTATCAATAATCAAAAAACATGGGATAGTTCGGAACACAATATTACAATTAATAGAAATGAAGCAGATGAAAGTCTAGAAAAGTTTTGCGAACAAGTAAGCGATTGTAAGGGTTGGACGATACCAATAGCTGAAAATCACGTGCCACGACTTTGTCTCGATAAGAGCTGCATCAACCTTAAAAGAGGAGGAATTTTTATAACTGCAGACAATGACAAAGTAGAAGCCAATCTTCGTCAATCTATTATATCGGGTGGAGGTGCAAAGTACGTTAATTCCAAATTCCTGGATCTACCTATATCACAAGGAACATTACGACCAGGACTTGGCGAATATTATTCGATCCAAAATGACATGCCAAGGGTATATGGTATCGGCACAGGAGGGATTTCAGAGGACGCTCCAGATTTACGAAAAGCCCAGGCTTTGCAATTAAAAGGATACCTATTATTCTATGATCAACTTCTATCAGGATATTTGTGTCAACTTTCACATCTCAGAGATATATTTTCATTGAGTTCGGACAATGCCAGGTCCAAAGAATTGCAACATGTACATTTCGCCAAAGAACTACAGTCTGTCCCTGAGATAGAAAAATTGATGCGATTTTTTAATAAAGAGGGTACTGTCAATCTTACAAATGGCACTTCACTTGCCATTCCTGTAGCGTGGAATAGAGAATTAGCTGTACAAATAGAATACCTCAGGGATCATTCTGATGTTTCACTTGAGGTGTCTCAATTATGGTATGATTCCAAATCAAAACGAAATCTGAATACAGATCTATTAAAAAGAGAAACCACTCAAAACGAAATAGAAGTAGAAATATTAGAAGAAAAATGTGGCTTTTTCTTTATAGCCAAATCAGAATTTGGACTGACAACCTTGATTAGTAAACAACGATATTCTTCATTTGCTGAAGCCAAATCAGCTTCCCAAATATTATTGTTACTAGGTAATTTAGACAGTATCTATAAGACCGACAATGACTACCAAAAGAACTTATACACTTTTGAAGTTGTATACGAAGAGTTAAACTACCTGGAGTTCCTTCAAGATGTCGTCGAAGATCAAAGCAAATACGCCAAAAGGCGCGAGCAATTCCTGGATCATCTTATGGCACGATTCTCTGAAGATTTTACGTCTTATGCGATCTCCGTTTTTCAACAATCCCTTGACATAGAACAAAGAATAGAAAATAAATCCCGGTTACTATTGAATTATCCGGACATCAGCCGAAACCGGGGTAAGGCATTTAACTATTGCGAAGAATCGTGGAATACCGATAATATATCAGGATTGGAAAGACGCATCGCTGCTATTGCTGGCGTAAAAAATTGGTCCAGACAGGGATTATGTAATTTCCGTGTTTACAATTATGCTAATCAGTTTAGATTACAAATGTTTGGCCCTCATGAAGCCATACTTTTTGAAAATTTACAAGTCTATGAATCAACAGAATTAGCAAAGGTCGCCCAGGTATCTTTAAGCACCGCCATTAGGGAAGAAAGTGCCTATTCCGATCCACAATGCTGTGACAATGGATTCTATGGTTTTTCCGTGAATCACCGATATGGCTCTGCCATATATAGTCAGACCTTTTATACAGAAAAAAGATGTGCCGAAGAAATTAGTAAAATTAAAAGTTGGTTTATTCCATCTCCTTCAGTTAGAGACATTTTTGTTGATAAATCGGAATATCATTTAGAAGTTTTTGATAGACATAAGTCATCGACTTTTACAAGTTCCAAATCCTATGAAAAGATAGAAACAGCTCAAAAAGGAATTTCTAAATTTATTGAAGAAGTAAATCACTTATCACAAAGAAACGCAGATAAGAAAGCAGTTCATTTTGTAGCATCAACTGATAGTGCAACACAATACATTGACTTTGCGCCAATAAACAAATTATTTATCCCTTCTGAACCGGTCTATCGATGGAAGCTCCAAGATAAATCAGGCAATACGATAATGGCCGAAACCACACAACATTTGAATGAAGAAAGCTCGGTTGATACATTTGTGGCAACCTGCGCAGAATTTCAGGAAAAACTCAAATTCGTAGAGTATAATGATGGAGCTCTCAATCAATTGCAATTGCGCAGAGCAAAGACAACTGTAGGTAGTCAATTCTTTTCATCGAAAGAAGATATGAATGCTGCAAGAAACAATATTCAATCTATTCTTGAGCAATTTGACGAACAATATTTCAATAAAGAGAGAAGAGCGTATAAGTGGGAAGTTAAAAACAACGATGGTACTGTTCTGATTGAAAGCAGTATTTTATTCCCTAAAAAATTATTGGCAGAAAAAGCATTCAGGGATGTCACTAAATATGCAGATCAACCAGATAATTATAGAAAGAAATCAATAGATGGTCAGCACTATAGACTGGAATTAGGTATTAAAGGATCCACGACCATAGCTACTTCTCACATATTTAATATTAAGACCTCTAAAGAGGAAGCAATTGAATTATTATCCGGGTCTATTTTGAAAACATCCAATGTAAAGTATATACAACTCAACGAAGCATATGGCTTCAAATTTCCTGACAAGGAAAATTCAAAAACGACTCTTTTTTCAAGTTATTACTTGTATGAAGATCGAAGTGCGGCCCTTCTTGCATTAAAGCAAATGGTTCATGATGCTACAACATATAAGACCTTTAATACTGGCGATGAATCCACCCTTCAATATAGCTTTTTGCTACAGGATAAAAATGGACAATTTGTAGACAAATATCACTCAGCTACTGATACAGCTCAAAAAAGAAATACGCTAAAGAAAAAAGCAGTGGCCAGTCTTAGGGTTGAGCAACTTCCTTTCAAATTTGATGAAGAATATACATATGAAATTGCCGATGAATCTGGCAAGCCAATTTTAAAATCTGAGCGATACTTTACCGGACTGGTACAAGCACGGAATGATTTTTATACAACTTATCAGAAGTATGATCAAAAAGAATCCAGAAAGATTATAAACGACGATAGAGGCTTTACACTCCAATTATTAGAAAATACAGATCTCATTGCATCTACTATTATACCCTTCGAACGAGAATTAGAATTGAACGGGCTAATTAAAGAAAATAAAGAAATTATTTGTAATAATAGATATGATATTGTAACCAATCTTTATCCAAAGAAATTGAAATTTAATTATCTGAGACAAACGATCAATGAAGAGGTACTTCCCATATTTGAGAGCTCATATCAATATAATACTGAGGCTGAAGCCAGGACAGCCTATCAAAGTATTACTGCTCATCCTGAATCAGTGGAACTGAGAACTACGGAAGAAGATCAATCATTATTTTTACATATTGACAATGCGTCTGAGCCGATTGCAATCTTAAGTCAAAATTGGCCAAAACAAGATACAGCTATAGATACTGCTGTATCCCTATATAACTATATCCACTCAAGACCAAGAGAAAACTTTATCAATATTTCTCAGGAAACATCAGAAAGTAAATTTGCTTATCAAGTCGTAAAAAAAGAAGAGCCCCTGGCCTATTATCCATGCGTTTGCTATACAACCATTGATGACATTCAAGGCATTCTAAAATATTTAAAAGCC
>JAJCYJ010000041.1 GCA_029262975.1 Saprospiraceae bacterium | reverse complement strand
ATTCTGATCTAAGATTAGCAGATCAGCCTTCATGCCAATTTTTATTTGCCCTAATGAATCCTCCTGACTGATGGCATGAGCAGCACCAAAGGTAGCCGCATTTATAATTTCCAAATTGGTCAATCCAGCATCTTTCATCGCTACAATTTCATTAAAATAAGATGAGCTATGAAGTGTCCCAATATTTCCGGCATCTGTACCCGTCGCTACGATCACTCCGGCATCAATTATTTTTTTCAAATTGGCACTCCTTTTCATATTTTGCACGAGGTCTCGTCTTAATAATTGCTCTTTGTTTTCATTATAATATTCTAGATCTTCATGAGCATGATGTTTCACATCTAATAAGGAACCAATTACAAAAGGAGATACAATGTTTAATTCATGATCATCAATCGGAAGTGCATCCGTGAAAGCAAGATTATAATTTCCATGAACCAGGAGCGTCGGTATATACACAACTTCCTGCGTGAGAAGGAGATTAATAAACTCATCGTCGACTTCATCCGATACACTATGGACTAGTACATCTGCACCAGCATTAATAGCAAGTTTAGCAGTATTTAATTGTGTAGCATGTACGGCTACTTTTAAGCCATGACTATGACTTTCCTGGATTGCAGCTTCTACTATTTCGTAAGTCGATGCTGCCGACATTTGAGGGGTAACGATGTACCATATTTTTATAAAATCCGGATTAAAAGGAAGCTGCATTCTAACCAGTTCGCGTGCCTCCTCTGGATTATTGGTCTTTATAATAGGTGGGTCTATGATCTGAAAAGCCTCTGGTTGATAGGTCGATATCAATGGTCCGGTCAAGTAGATTCGAGGATGATCAGTGGTCTGGTTATATGCTTCTCTAATTTTATAATTATGCATTGGGCCTCCAACATCTACCACAGTCGTAATGCCAATATTCAGATAAGATTTCAATATATCCGAAGAATTCTGTTTTAACCATTCTATCTCTTCACTATATGGTTTTACATTTCTAAAATCAATCGCATCGGGTCTCGTATATAATCCTCCGGATTGAAATAAATGTATATGTGCATCAATCAGTCCAGGCATGAGCCACTTCCCGGTTCCATCAATAGACTTTGTATATTCATGTATTGATATAGATTTCGAAATATCTTGAATAATGCCATCCGCAATAAGGACGTCCAAAGGGTCGGAAACTTCACCATTTAGAACATTAACCACATGTGCATTTCTAATTAATAATGCTGAGGGATTCGCTGCGGCTGTATTCACATCCTTCTGACTTACCGATGTTATCGTAAGCAGGAATAACAGCGATGCGGTAATTATATAATTCTTCATAAGATAAACACGCTTAATTGAATGCAGTCAATATAAGAAGACTATTCTATAATCACTCTGGCCAATATGAAATAGAGAAGAATAAAAAAGAGCCTGGAAAATTAATTCCAGGCTCCTAATCTCTCTACAAAAGATCTAAATGATTCATTATGATTGTACAACAATCTTCTCTGTGACCTTACCAATCTCAGTTTCAATTTCCAGTACATAAATACCCGGTTGAAGTCCCGATGTAGGCAATATGTTCAAGCCAGCGATGGCATCTTGTGAAAGTACAAGCGCACCCGACATTGTGTATAATTTCATTGTTCCCTGGAAGAAAGTAGCATTAGATAACGTGATGCCCGCATTATCACCTACTGATAATGGATTAGGAGCAATCGTCAACGACATTTCCGACACTTGAGGGCCAATACCACCCTGATCAGCTATAAGCACACTTTGATCCGTACATCCTACTCTAATTTCATCGATATAGTGGTCAGTAGGCTGGTTTGTATCAGCACCACTGAATGA
This sequence comes from Saprospiraceae bacterium, assembly GCA_029262975.1. GTDB lineage: Bacteria > Bacteroidota > Bacteroidia > Chitinophagales > Saprospiraceae > JAJRXG01. The sequence goes on along the minus strand of JAJCYJ010000041.1, from coordinate 4,101 downwards.
AAAAGTCACATAATTTATTGATCCGGTTAAGGTTGCGTCATTATTTTTTGTCGCATCATCAGGATTCAGAGTACCAGAGGCAGAAGGATTAACCCAGGCACTAATGCTATGTCCACTGCCAGATCTTTGCATCTTCACGACAATATAAGAAGGTACATTATCTGCTAGTTTTGGACCCGCTACATCTCCTATATGAAGGACTCCTTCGCTATTAATGGAAACCTTTTCATCATTATCCCCGAATATTACATCTGCAGACCCTGATCCTCCTTTCTTTAAGTACATAAAACTCAACCAGATATCTTCATTCTCAATATTAAACTCACGAAGTATACTATAATTAGTGCCAGGATAAGTCAGTACACCTAATTTATGTCCATTAGTTTCAGCATTGGATGCTGACAAGGAGCCTTGCAAAATGCGCGACTTTGGATTTCCATTTACCATAGCTCTCCATGGGCCTTTCCATCCCCAGCCATCATTTAACCCCTGAAGTGATGCATCCAAATGATAATCAAAACTCTCTTCGGTTTGATCACAGGACTTATCCTTAATCATTACTGTATAATCTTCTACTTCGCCATCTATACATGGATCACATGAGGAAGTAATTCTTCCATAATTTGCAATAAAACGGATACATGTGAGCCCAGGCTTGGCATATGACGGTACAATTAGACCTAATCCACGTTCTCGAAGAGACCGAACATCATATACACGTTCTCCCGTATCATCAAAATCTTTATCCCCATTCCAATCTATGAAGATGGTCATTGATATTTCAGAAACATCATCTATATACCCTGGCGTCAGCCAGAGGTTCAACGAGTCACCCTGGAAAAACATTAGCGTCGGATCTGTAAAATTGGCATAGCCTCCGTTATCGCCTGTTTCGTTAAAATAATCATTGATCTTTACATTTTCGATCCATTCATATTCAGAATTTCCACTTACTGCACATTTTGCTGTTTCGCAATCATCAGGGATTCCATTTCCATTATCATCTACATTGTCGTCTCCTCCCGGGCATTTATCTTCGTCATCACAAATACCATCACCATCACTATCACCGGTTGCACTATCAGGACATGCATCACATCCATCGGGAATACCATCCTTATCCCAATCCTTAGTATCATCGCTACCCGCACACTTATCACAGAAATCAGGAACACCATCACCGTCTTCGTCATACTTGTCATTTCCACCAGGGCAAATATCGTCTTCATCGCAAACCCAATCTGAATCGCTATCATACTTGTCACAACCACACATTCCAGCCTTCGTCTTCAGTGCATTATCAGGGCATTCATCAAGGCTATCACAGACACCATCGCCGTCTGTATCTTTATCTCCAATCATAGCACAGTTACAAGGTCCACATTGATTCCCTCCTTTTACAGTCCCATCATTATTAAAGTAATTTTGCAGATCTCCACACCTGCCTTTAATATTTCTCATAGCAGATGAAGTGATGAGACAGAGGGCTATATTGCCCCGTTCATCCTCTTCACATTCAGTACACTTCTTTTTTTTGTCCTCGCAAGGCCCACAGTATGTATTTGGATCGCTTAAGGCACTACAATAAACTCTTCTGGTCTTGCCATCCTGGCAAACATATATGACTTGATGTCTGCTGGTACATCCACAATCATCGTCATCACAAATATCTCCGATGCCATCACCGTCGCTATCATATTGATGGGGATTGTATGTGTCGGGACAATTGTCTCTAGCGTCGGAGACCCCATCTCTGTCTTTATCATAAAATAAAACAGAGTCTTCAAAATAGCGTGCACTGTCAGCATAAGAATAAGTGCTGAATGCCCAACATGCTACAATCAATAAGGCAGGTAAAAATCTATACATCCTCTACTTTCTTTTTTGTGAATTAATAGTCGAGAATGTCTTCAAATGGAAAATACTCCCCTCATATCTAGGAGGAGAGTATTGGTAAATTGGGGTATTACTAAGTAGGTGTAAATTAGAGAAAATGTTCTTGGTATGATAGAAGAGGCTTGATTTATCAACCCACAATTGCTAGCTACTTTGCGAACTGAAAGTCACATACTTAGAAAGTATAAAGTGATCCTTACCATTATTAAATCAATTTAATTTCAGTATTTCTTAGATTAAGCAAACCTTATGAATGAGTTCTACACCAGGAAAGTGGAATAATATTTGTTCATAAAGTTAAACTGGAGTCTCGTTAAGAATCTTCAAATAATAGTAAAATGGTAGTAATAAAAGTAATTATCCTGGTAATTGGGTACATTTTAGGTCAAATGATAGACGCTGATTTTGCATAATGAGATTTCATTAATAGCTGCAATTACAGATATTTTCTATCAAATCTTGAATGCTCTCATCAATCTTTTCGCGTGCAATAAATCGTCAGAATATGCACGCACCTATCTACCAAACCGGTAGTCCATGCGTATTAATAGACCCCAGGGGTTCAAACTATTATTATTTCTCATAGCGCTATCAATCAAAGGGGATACAACTACTTGAGAAGTCAATCTATAAGTAGTCATTATACTGATATCAAATTGGTCAGAGATATTATAACCATAACCTATTTGGCCGTAGAGGAAAATCTTCTTGAGTTCAGGGGCTGTATTTAGATTGTAATCCTGGATTGTCAGAATTGGTCCCGGATCAACACTTCCTTGTATAGGATCTGATGGAACAGCAGTATCAAGAGCTTCTGGAGTCAGTGTCACCTCTTGTCTTCCTTTTAAGTTAAAAGGTCGTTCTGCAATAGCACCTCCAAATAATCTGTGTCTTTGCATATGGAAATTAGCTCTTATCGGAATTTGTAAGCTATAGTATTTATAGTTGTTCTCTGAATTAATATTAGACAGGCTGAATTGTCTGTTAGCCACAGAGACATTCTCCAATAATTGGTTTTCAGAGCTTGCAAATCGAGCAATCCCAACACCCATATCAACGGACCACGAAGACTTAATATTCCACGTCCCTGCAACCCCTCCAAATAAGTTAGAATTAATTGCATTCCAACCCATATATACACCAAATTCAAAATGGCTATATCGTTTATCATCCATCTTTAATGCTACAATACTTGGTGTTTGTGCTGACTCCAAGGGCACAATAAATTCTTGTATTATCAAACGCGTCAACAAGGGCGTCGCTGTTAAGGAATGGCTATTATCCGCATTTATAATTTGAGCAGGTAAAGACAATTCCGACCTTATGTCTAATTGTTGATCAGAATATTTTTCGGCTACATCGTTATCATCTAATGATTTTACTACAGGAGGTTGAACAGTCTGAAATCCCTGCAAATCAGGGGTTTTAATAACGGAAACAAGTAGGTTGTCATTTTTCTTTGAGTCAGAAGAAGTCTGGTGATTTTGTTCTAATTTATTTTGATTAAATCCAGGCGCTGTATTGTTCCTGTCCTTTTCAGCCTTAAATTTTATATCAGTCTCATTTAGAATCAATGCGGCACTTTGGGGTGGAATTGGAATATTGGATGCAGAAATAGTTTTATCTGGAGCGTGTTGCACATCAATATCCTGTGGATCAAGTATCGTCATTCCGCCAGCGTCAGGTGAATTTTCTGGTTTGAAAAACAGGCTGCCTGCAATTATTACAACCAATAAACCAAGACCTGCTAGCCAAAACCAGATTGGTCTTCTTTTTTTGTGCTTATCTAATCCTAAAAGCGCACGGGCTCCAGGCCAATCTTCTTTATGACCTTCGTAAGACTCATTACCTAGTCCTCGTTTGAACAGATCATCTATGGGATGGCTCATAGTCAGATTTATTTTGGTTCATTCTATTTTTTATTTCTTTTTGGAGCTGTTCTCGGGCTTTGGATACATGCCATTTTGAAGTTCCTTCAGTAATATTCAGTCGAATTCCGATCTCTCTATGGCTGTAGCCATCGATGGCAAATAAATTAAAGACGACTCTTGTTTTTCCCGGTAATTTATCGAGCATGGCTAATAAATCATGGGCGTCAAATGACAAATCCGCTTCATTTAATGAATATTGCCGGCCATTCAATACATTCAGATCTTCATAGTGATCTGTGAATCGTTCGGGGCTTCGCATGATCTTTCTTACATG
>JAJCYJ010000040.1 GCA_029262975.1 Saprospiraceae bacterium | reverse complement strand
AGTTTTGGATAGCGCTCGGCTATTTTTATATATCGTGGACAATCCATGTAATTCATTATTCCGATACCCCTTGACAGACTCTATAACCCCTCTTTCACTAATGGTGATTTCATCACCGTTTTTCATGCCATTGATATAATTGGTAATTGTTTTGATCTTTATTGAACTAGGATAATAAGTCATCCATGTCCCATTTCGCACGCTGTTAATTACATGTCCGGAACTTAATGGCCAGTGATTTTGGTCATTAAAATAGGCATAGCTGGCATCACCACCAATATACTCAACAGTATAGCCTTTTAAGTCATATGGTTCTCCGGATGAACTTGATCCACAAGAAAGTAATAAGCTAACGGTGCAATAAAATACGATGTTCCTAAGGCTTTTCATATATAATTAATTTAAATACGAAAGTATATCATTTGTATTAAATTCTCACGATAGAAAGCCATCTTTGCAATTGTTTAAATGATATATAATGACTAATAGGGAAGTAGCCAGGATCTTCAATAAGTTATCCAAGGTAATGGAACTCCATGGAGAGAATCCTTTTAAGACACGATCCTATGCCAATGCATATAATACTATAAGAAGACTGCCAGATGAAGTATTCGAATTGTCGAGAGAAGAACTAATGGCTGTAAACGGCATCGGAAAGAATATTGCTGATAAGATCGAAGAACTTAAATCGACCGGAAATATAGCCACATTGCAAAGTTTTCTGGACAAGACACCTGCGGGTATAGTTGACATGCTATCCATCAAAGGTTTGGGGGCAAAAAAGATATTATCCGTATGGAAAGAATTAGGAATAGAGTCAGCGGGCGAATTACTGTATGCCTGTCAGGAGAACAGGCTTGTTGAATTAAAAGGCTTTGGCGCGAAAACACAAGAGTCTTTGGCTAAGCAATTAGTGTACTTCCTGGATGCCAGAGGTAAATATTTATACGGTCATATCATAGAGGAATCCATTCAGCTTTTGACCCGCTTAAGGGAAGATTTTAGCGATTGCCTTTTCAGTTTTATCCATGATGTAAGGAGACAGATGCCGATTGTAGAGCAACTTGAAATTATAGGGACAAAGGACGCCTCATCGGTTATGAAGACCATTAGTGCGTATGCAGGATACAATTTGGACGGAGATACTGTTTACATAAGTGGCACTAAATTTAATTATTTAAGTGTCTCATATGACGAATACTATAATTCTTTATTTCAGGGTTCGGCTTCGCCGGAATTTTTAACCTTATGGCAAGATGAATTTGGTAAGACCCCTGTAAAAGAAGAAGATGAAGAATTGTTTAAAAGTATTGGATGGGACGTGATACCTTCTGAGAGCAGGGAGTTACAAGCATCTATCGCACGTGCCAAAACGAAGACTCTGGATCTGATTTGCGATAAAGATATTAAAGGAGTTGTTCACAATCACTCCACATACAGTGATGGGGCTAATACATTACGACAGATGGCTGATGCCACGAAAAATGCAGGTTATGAATACCTGGTCATTTCTGATCATTCTAAATCCGCGTTTTATGCAAATGGTTTGTCTGAAGAGCGGATTTACGAGCAGATGGCTGAAATAGATGAGTTGAATGATTTAACTCCGGGATTCAAGATATTTAAGGGAATAGAAAGCGACATTTTATATGATGGTCAATTAGATTATGAAGATGAAGTACTTGAATTATTTGATGTAGTAATTGCTTCTGTACATTCCAATTTAAAAATGGACGTGGTAAAAGCCACGGACCGGGTAATCAATGCGGTCAGAAACCCATATACCCGCATTTTGGGACATCCAACCGGGCGGTTGCTTTTGTCTCGGGAGGGATATCCACTTGATCACGAGGCAGTGATCGATGCATGTGCAGCCTGTGAAGTAGTAATCGAGTTAAATGCTAATCCATACAGACTTGATTTGGACTGGACCTGGATTCCATATGCGATAGAGAAAGGAGTCAGGATCGCCATTAATCCGGATGCACATAGTATTAATGGAATATTTGATATACAGTATGGCGTTAGTGCTGCCAGGAAAGCTTTAGTGAGGCCCTGGGATTGTCTGAATACGCTATCATTGGAAGAATTTACGAAATGGGCCAGCAATTGAAACGCTGTTAACGCGTTGTTAACCGGGAAAACACGGAGAAATTACAGAATACAATCACATACTTTTGTTACAACGTTAAATTGTTAATCTATAAATACACATAATGAAATCATTAAAAATTGTTCTTTTTGTGGCTGGAGCATTAGTTTTTACAGTGGCATGTAAAGATGCCAGTAAAGATGCTGCAAGAGAAGTTCCTGCTGCGACGACCACTAATCCTTCGACTACGCAAGTAACACCGGCTACACCAGCCGAGGCAATACCTGTAGGTCCTCTTACTTCAATCCAATATCCTGAGACCGAGCACGACTTCGGTGAAATCCAGGAAGGTGAGAAGATTGTACACGAATTTACTTTCAAGAACACAGGTAATGAACCTTTAGTTATATCTAAGGCTCAGGGATCTTGTGGATGTACTGTACCTGATTGGCCAAGAGAACCAATTCCAGTTGGTGCTGAAGGTGTCATCAAAGTTCAGTATGATTCAAGAGGAAAAGGAAAGACTGCAGCTGAAGGAGGACGAGCAGAGAATAAGCGTGTAACGATTACAGCTAATACCGATCCTGCTAATACTTACCTTTACATCAAGGGTAAAGTAATTAAGCCAGATGCACCGGCCAGCTAATTAGCAATACTTAGTCAAGAAATTAAGGCAGTCAAGCGCAAGTTTGGCTGCTTTTTTTTGTAGGGGTATTCAGCGAATCGCTTAAAAGTTGAAAATCAAATAATTATGCGACTATTAGATAGATATGGTGCACACTTTTCATTAAATATTGATTAAAAATGGGGTATTGATTTATATCGGGATAAAACTTCAATGGCATTAACACTCAAATCATTTGTGACTTTTTCTATCGCCAAAAAGTCACCAAAAGGCTCACCGCCTGAATCCTGCCCGCTAAGGCGCCAGCCCATCGACCCACGTCATGCGGCTTTCCACGCCCGCCATACTAAGATCTTTTCGTTTTCTTTATAAAACTTCTTCTCTTCTCCTTACTCCTGAATGTCCCTTTGTAAAAAGAATCAGCAAATACATTTAATCTGGATGTGTACACTAATTCAATAGATCTTCAATTGAATCTGGTTAAAGATCAAGGTTCTTCAATTATATTGTAATTACTCAATTGTCATCAGTTCTTAATTGAATCCTGTTCCTTTAAAGTTATCCGCCAAAAAACGTTTGTATATGAATCGGTAGTGAATTATTGGGAGGCCTAATGCTGTTTTAGTTTCTGCTTCTAAAGACCATCCGTGTCACTGACAATTATTCGAATTTTGTATTTTAAAGTTTTCATAGGTTTTTTGT
>JAJCYJ010000039.1 GCA_029262975.1 Saprospiraceae bacterium | reverse complement strand
TTTTCTATTTCAGTTGATGGCTTTCTTATGCCCTTCGCTGTCAAGAAAGTTTGAAGTTGGGCTTCAAAACTAATTGGAATGTTTTTTTCGTCTACCTTGAATTTTAAAGGAACATTACCAGGTGATAATAAAAAGAGATTGTCTGAATAATAGTACATTGTCTGTTTTGGAAATACCGGATGGGAAGCTGTCAACTGATCGTTTTCAATTTGAATTGACAGGACACCCCCTAACGAAACATCGTACTCTCCTACATACATTTTTTGTTCTGTCTCATTTAGTTCCACTGCAAATTCTTTGGGATCATAGGTGATTCCGAGTTTCTTCAGCATATTGATGCCATTGGTGTTTCCGGGATTCAACTTCATCGATTTTTTATAATAATCAATGGCTTTAATGTTCTCCTCTTTTTTGGCAAAGGCTTCACCCGCGCTGTCATAAACATTAAAGGAGGATGGATATAATTTTACATTGTGCATGAATACTTCAATGGCATCATCGATTTTATCCATACCCATAACGCTATAACCCAGATTATTTAGAGCAACCTCAGAAGGTGAAACCTTATAGCCCAACTTATCAGATACTTCATTGAAATGACTGGTTATTCGATTTACTCCTCCTTCGGCGAATAATTCTGCGTAGTCTATAGCAAACCAGTCTTTGAATATAGCTTCCAGGCCAAGGTAGGTACTACGATGAGGTATGCTGCCATGGGTTTCTTCCTCCATAACCTTAAAGTCCCATTTAAAATCACTTTCATCCATCTCTTCAAAAAGAGCTGCCAATTTCATGGCCCCTCCCAACATTTTTCCACCTTCATCGCCCATGGTCATATAGAAAAAGCAATCAAGATTTGGCTTTTTGCTCAAAAGTGAATCTGCCTGGGTCACCAGTTTTAGATTGTCCCACCATATACTCGGGCTAATGGCTATATATGCATTAAAAAGGTCGGGTTCTTCAAGGAGGGTATAGACTGCGAAAAGCCCTCCAAAAGAATGACCATTTAGTATCTTATAAGGGCCCGTATTATATTTTTTATCAATCGTAGGCATGAGCTCTTCTTTCAAGAAAGAAAGCATGTTATCCGCACCACCTGCGCTAGGCATTTGCATAGCAGACTGGAAATCACTCTCGATCTTTGGGGTTAAATCCCTGGTTCTATCAGAAGTGTTAGCAATAGCCACAACCATCATCTTTGGAATACGTCCTTGACTTTCAAGAAAAGATATGATACCCGTAGTGTGATGAAAATGGCCATCACCATCTAATAGATACATGACCGAAACCGGGTCACCATTTTGCTCATAACCCTTGGGAAGATAAATCTGGTACGGTCTCTCTTCACCAAGTATTTCCGAGGTGATCGAAAAGGACTGGCCAATGACTATATCTTCTCCTTTTGGTTGCGCAAAACTTGAATTCGTTATTAAAAAAGAAAATAAAAGAATTAAAGAAAGCTTATAGGTGATTAACATTCTGAATATTTAAGTCGATGAAGAAATTTTTGATTCTGTAAAATAGCGTAAATAATTAACCTATTAGAAGTCAAGTAATAATTAAAATAGCCATTCGGGAATTGCGTCTTTTTATCCAGCGCAAAATGTAACCTTCTATTCACATAGGATTTTCATATTTACCACCCCACATCAAGATGGAAGACAAGTTGTATCTGATCCGAAAGTAACCTTGAATGCAAAAGAAAAATACTCCCAATTATTTTGAATAATACTCGTTTGATTCACATTCCAATAAAAATTAGAAAAGTCACATGCGTCACTTAAATATATTTACTACATGCTGATAAAAGTCTCAAATTTGAATCATAATTACTTCGCCTTCAATCTATAAATAAACTCCAAAGCATACCTTATAATCGAACCAAATCTAAAAAAAGCAGTATATAGAATTAAATCTTTTATTCCAATTTCTAAACAGATGTGAATATTCTTGAATTTATCAATAACAAATATTGAGATTTTCTTTCAATATTTACCTGTAGTTGAGTTGAGCTAGTTTAGAACTTACGTCAAGAGATCAGGCAGGAAAACCAAGAATCAGAGACCCGTTTATCAGCACGGCTACATCCAATATGTATCAACTCTGCTGATGACTGCCATGGCAGCATTTAGGTAATGGTAGCATTTGATTATTTTGGTTTTAGATTTTTCGAAATAATCTTCCTGATCAAGCTGGGAAACCATCGCTGCAACCATACAAACACTCTCCCGTGATTGGTAAACACATAAATTCTTTTCCGCTTTAAAATAGCCTTCACCATTACTTTAGCAGCTTTCTCTGTGGGCCACATCAAGTTTTTCGGACGCGGGTCTCTTCGATCAGGATGCCACACTCCGTCATTGTCCACCCTGGCTATCTCCGACTCCACAAATCCCGGATGCAAAGTAGTGCAGCTCACACCGGTATCCATTAATTCAACTTGCAAGGTCAAGCCTATGGAATGTACAGCCGCCTTAGAGGCACCATAGGCTCCAACATTGGGATTGGGAACATAAGCGCCTACACTTCCCACTAAACCAATACGCCCCCTGGATTGCTTCAAATGTGGCAGGGCATATTTCACCGTTAATGCTAATCCGATGACATTACCTTGTAATTGCCGGTTCCAATCTGCGGCTGTTAACTTTTCTATGCTTCCCATAACACCAAAGCCGGCATTGGCTACAACAACATCCAGTCGGCCCCATGTGGATATGATTTGTCGGACCGCCCCTTCAATGGCGGTTTCTTCCATAATATCCACCGGGATCGCCAATGCTTGCCCACCTGAGCTATTAACTTCATCTGCCACCGCCTCCAACAGTTCTTTACGACGGGCTGACAGGACGACCCGATATCCTAATCTTACCCATTCAAAGGCCATGGCTTTGCCGATGCCAGAAGAAGCACCGGTTATCCAAACTACGTTATCGTTAGTATTTGTCATTTTAAGTTGAATTCAGTTAATAGAATGCGTATTGGGCTACTGAAGTTTTTGCGACACCCGTCATGACGACGTTTGGAGTCATGATCGTGGTCGTCACTTGTTGGGCTTTCATTATTCTATTTATTTTCACATTTTTCTTTAAGAAGCTGATAAGGTGATTCCATCAAACTATTAATTGAATTAAGATGTTGTTTTTCTCTATCTGCCATGGAAATGTTAAATAATAGCAACACTTGAAATCTTTTATAGAGTTCACTATTTTTATTGTATACCCAATCACCTTCAGGCAAAATATTTAGTATTTCTGTTCCGAGAATGTTGTTTAAATATTCAAATTCTTGCATGCCAAATTCAATTGAAGAGTTTACTATTCCAAAAGTTTGTTTTAATTTTTCATCTCTATTCTGTTTCAATTGAGATTGCTTGTTTTCCAGTTCACTGTAATATTGTATCAGGCTATTTTTAATTGTCACATCGTTCAGGAGCTTCAAGTTTCCAGAAGAAGTCAAATCTTTGAAAGTTACATCTCGAGGCACAAAAACATCGCTTCTTAAACCAACCAAAAGTTTATTTAAAAGATAATATCTATCTTTTTCTCCAGAATTTAGCTCCAATAAAATTTCTTTACTTGCATTGATTCTGTGATTAGTTTTAATTATCAATTCTTCGATTAGAGTTTCGTCTAATTTGAAGTCATCCAAAATTCTACAATAGTATAAGATCTCCGATTGTTCATTCTTTTTTTGATCATTCCAATTATTAATCTGAAGCGCAATCAAGATTCCAATTACGACTAGTAAAATTTCCCCTATGGCATATTTAAGATACCTGCCGACTGGCAAGGCAGGTTTTCCAGTTTTGCCTTCCGAAAGTAAATTCAGTCTAATATTTCTAAAGAATTTTATCATTAGTTATTGGTTGGTTTTAACGTGTTCGTGTATGATTTGGCAAGTTTGGTTTGTCAAGTCGATTTCAGGTTATCCTGTAGTTTGAAATAGAAAATATTTAAAAATCTCAAGGATCCGTTTGCTGAATGATACATGTTGTTCCCCTTTCGTTATTTATTTAGTTTTATTTAGGTTCTACCCCCTTTAGAGTGGGCAGGCCAATATTTATAATAACTCTTGACCTTCGTTCATTTTTTTTCATTCGCAAAAAAAAACAGCCTGTCCGCCCACCGGCGGAAACCAAAAACCTGCCTGCTCGGACGTGTCCTCACGGGCAGGCAGGAATGCCTGCCTGCTTACGCACGTAGGCAGGCTCGCGAAATAATACCCGCCCGCGAGGCTGGCACCCGCACCCTCTATTTCGCTTTCCCAGCGCTTCTTTCGATTCTGCATATCCTAGATTTCCTGCTAAAAAAGTGAAATTTGATATGTTAAATAAGATAACACTACCCACTATAAAAGGCTAAGAACCTTTATTTATTCAAAACTACCTCAATGGTGCTTATTAATTTATTATTTTGGTCAATAAGTATTTCTAAAGTACGAAATACGTCTGTTAGCTTAATAGATGCTTCAAATAACAATTGTTGGAATTCAGTCATTTTCGAGAGAGATTTCAATTTATCGCTACTAATAATATCATTAATTTCTCCTTTAGAAATATACATGTTTTGATTATCAAACCAACTAGTTAAATCATGAGCTCCTTTCGACCCTAAAAACACACGTATCCTATTATGTATTACAGCATCAAACTCACCATAGCTGTTATCCATATCTTTCATATTTCTAAAATAATTCAAGATGCTCGCTTTAATAGTATCGTTCGAAATTTTACTTGCTATTGATGGATCATTTTCCTTGGTGATAGGATTATAATATGGGGTGCGTCTAATGTTATTGGGGCTTTCTATAATTATGTTGTCTTTACCATTAATTCCAATTTCATATAATTGTTTATGAAGCATATTAATATCCGATAGAGTTTTAAAATTTCTGCTATATGAAATAGAATCAGACTTTAAATATTGGACTAAATTTGTCAAGACTGCTCGCTCTTTTATTTTATCCTTTCGTAATTCATTCCAATTATTAATGGATAGCGCAATCAAAATCCCAACGACAACCAATACGATCTCGCCAATCGCATAAAGCAGGTATTTACTAGTTTTATTTTCAGTCAAAAGTTTTTGTCTTATATTTCTAAAGAATTTTATCATTACATATCTTTATTTTAATGAAGCACAACTCAAAGGACTGCAAGTGTCATCGACAATATGCAGTCCCGTCCCGAGGATCGTGGATTGGACGAATCTAATACCAGAGCACACCTATAAGGAATAGGTACGTACTTTCTCTATTAAGATAATGCTCTAAGTGGCGTCTCAACCCATTAATTGTGAAGAAAGATATGTTTTCTTTTATGTTCAGAGATGAGATATGGATTATTTCTGTCGGAGGTAAGAGGTATTTGACCGAATCCCTCTAAAAGTCTCGAGTTACGACATATGGAGGTTTGCATGATGGGATACAGATGGGTACATTCGTGTCAACTGAGGATCCCCAGCGTGAGCCTATTGGCATTGATGAGAGGACAAACCAAGCATGAATCTATTGACTGTCATTTGTAATGCCGATGTGTCATACTTGTCTTGTTGGCATTCATCACAGCAGTGACCTTCTATCCCCAAAAGGGATTTCTCTAATAGCCTAGAATATATTCTTCCTTAGATTTACCTCGTCAATTATCTTTCTTCTTATTCTTCGAAAGAGTTTTATAATGGATAATTCATTTTTTTTACTGGCCACATACGTACGGACGGTACTGTGATATACTTTGTCATAAGTGTGGCCATGATGCTGTCATATCACTTGATAGCTATAGTGCCTTCCATTTTTCAAGAATAGATTTTTCTCTCATTAAAATTGATCCTGGATCTAACTCAACTTCATCCCGTTGCTTTTGAGTCACTGCATTCGAGTTCCACCAATCATAAGTGTCTTTTACAGATTCAGTTAGTGGTCTGAATGTAAGACCGTTTTCTTTTCCTTTTTGATTGTTGATCTTAGCAGAACCTTTGTTGTTTTCTATAGGCATAATCCATGGCACTAGATTGTGTATATTTTGCTCTATCAAGAAATCATAATCATCTATTTTTACAAATGAGGTTTCTACCTCGAATGCCGTTTTTGCTTCTTCCACAAATGAATGCATATTTTGATTTGTTGTAGGTCCAACTGCATTATAAGTGCCAACTTTTTTATCCTCTATCAGTCTAATCATAAATTCAGCAATATCTCTAACGTCTACATACTGAACCATATCTTCTTCTTTACCTGGAATCATTATTTCTCCACCTCTTTTCAATCTAATTGGCCAATGTATAAATCTATTAGAATTATCGGCAGGTCCGATCATATATGTGGGTCTGACAATTATAGTTTTATCTGAACCAAATTGATTAATGGCTTCAAGTTCAGAGTTAGCCTTCATAGTACCGTACCAATACTCTTCTCTTAATTCTTCATCAGTAATTCCTTCTGGCTCAATAAGATTAACTATTGAATCTTCTTTAAAATCACTATTCACATAAGGATAAAAGACACCCGTTGAGGAAGTATAGAGGTATAAGTCACAATTTTCTTTTAATAATTCTGCAGATCTTTTAGTCCATTCTGCATTATGACCTGAATTATCGATTACGGCATCCCATTTACGATTATTTAATGCAGTTAAATCATTATCCCTATCTCCAACAAGCTGTTCTACCTTATTGAAAAGACTTTTATGAATTGTTGGTTTCGTTTTGCCTCTCGTAAAAATAGTAATAGAATGTCCTCTATTTATGGCATATGCAATTTGATGAGGTCCTAAAAAACTAGTTCCGCCTAGAATAAGTATTTTCAATTTTTTAGATGCCAGTCTTGTATTAGGTTCTTTACCTTCCTTTTTTGAATTACAACTGGAAAGGATTGGAGTAAAAAAGGGCCATGCAATTCCAAATTTCAACCCCAATCTAATAAATCCTCGTCTTGATTTATTCTTAGTCATTTTTTTAAACTTGAATCATATAATTATTAAATCGTTTCTTATACTGAATTGATTTTAACTAGCTGCGTTTTTATTCTCATTGCAGCTAATGTGCGTATACCTGCAGGCCGTCGGTTAGAAGTCTTGTCAGGAAAACATAGTTGGCTGCTGCTATTTTTCTTTTTCATTAATCCATTTTAAATAATTATCAGGATTAATCACATGGTACTCGGATCGTGGATAGTTGTTTTTCCAGCCTCCTGGTTGTTTTGGGATTTTCTTCACGTTCCATTTAAATTCATAAGCAAATAAATTTCCTTCTCGTTCCTCGATCCAATCAATTTCCTGCTGGTCATATGTTCTCCAAAAATAATTATTAACCAACATTCCAGTATATTTTTGATGTTTGATCCGTTCACTTATAATGTAGTTCTCCCAAAGTTGCCCCATATCATTTCTTAACTCAATGGGGTTAACATTCGCAATCAAGGTATTTCTTATCCCATTATCAAAAAAATACCATCTGCTATTTTTCGTGATCTCTTTTCTAAGGTTTCTACTGAATCCTCCCACCCTGTGAATGATGAAAACTTTAGACAGCAAATCGAGGTATTTAGTGACCGTGTTTCCACTCATTCCTAATTGTCTTCCAATTTCTGTGGTCGATACCAGGCTACCCACCTGGGCATAATTACTCCGTCAATGACTTTCATTCATTTATTTTGCGCCAATTCACATTAATTAACTCATTATGAAAAGCTAATTTGCATTATTCAGACTATTCGCCTCCTGAATTTACACTTTTTAGTTTAGTTGTAGGTAACAGTTCTGGTGCATCTGTCGTCTGATTGAAGAATTTATTTAGATATACAAAATGTTTTACGAACGATAGGTTTATCAACAATTACTAAATACATCAGCACTTTTAACCATCTGCAGGCTTTGATAAAATCGGGCACTCATGAAACCTCGAAGAGATGACCATCATAGGAAATTGCATTCGTGCAATCCCCACCCTACATTGTAAAATTGTGAGGAAATAACATTATTGATCAATATGGTACCCTTTGTATGGCATTTTTTTTGAAGAGCAGTTAGACCGTTTAACTAGAGAAGTGCAAAGTGGCACTAAAAGCGAATCTCTTTGACATTTAGATGGACAAGAAAGGATTCTAATGATATCATAACTGAAAACGCAGTTTTCTTTTTAGCGTTTAGAATTAGATAAAATTGGAGATCTCAGATCTCCAATAGCGGTGATCATTATTCCTGTGGCATTCAGCCCCGAAAGCAGTCGCTATCGGGTAAACCCACATGCAGGCGCTATCGGGCAGGCATTCGCCTCAAACAAGGACCCGACATAGTTATTAAAAGCTCCTGAAGGAAGATCCATTATTTTCTAATTGCAAATTTAAATGGCTTGCAGTAAGTTCGGTA
>JAJCYJ010000038.1 GCA_029262975.1 Saprospiraceae bacterium | reverse complement strand
CCCCTATGAGCGTGGATTCGGGCGAGGTGATTGTATCATGATTCAGTCTGCTGCCACATGAATCCATGACGATAAAATCCGTTGGACCATACCAGTCGACCACGGCATCCACGTGGCTGCTTTGATCTGTAAAATTGCCTATATCACCTTCGAGATCAAGGGTCGATGCGCCAATAGCATGGGAATTCAGTCCACTGGTCGTGCCCATCATTGCAGAAAGGTGGCCACCGGATGAATTTCCGGCAATACCGATAAATCGGCTATCCAATCTGTATTTTTTTGCATTCCCCCTTATAAATCGAACTGCAGCTTTAATATCATGAAGCTGAGCCGGAAAAATGGCTTGCCGGCTTGAGCGATGGTTCACTGCGACAAGTGCAAATCCTGCTTCAAGTAATGTTTTAACTGATTTATAAGCTCGTTTTTTTGTATTGTTTCCAAACCAAGCACTACCGGCTATGCTGACAACGACAGGAAAAGGCCCATCTCCCGTGGGTGGAAGATATATATCCAGCAGGTGCCCAGTCAGTGTATCACCGGCGTAATTTATATCTTTCCATTCCGGGGTATCCTGAGCCCAAAGGAATTGCGAAATTGCAAGAAAGAATATGGTGATTAAAAAAAATTTCATCGATACTGATTTGCGACGTATCTGTCTTGTGATTTATAATCCTGTACCACACCACCGTATGGAAAACCAGGTGTTTCGTTCCGTGAATTCTTAAATATTTCATTCATCTTCTCTACGATCTCCGGATGTTTATCAGCCAGGTTGTCGGTCTCTGATTCATCTGTACTCAGATCATACAATTCAATGTTGGAATTGATACCATAGCGCACCGCTTTCCAATTATCCATTCTGGCCGATTGACGAAAACCTCCATCAGGGATGGTTTGAAACCATCCACTCAGTTGAAATTCCCAACTCAGAAAATCATGTTTTTTTTGATCTTGTCCTAGCAATAGTGGCACGAAAGAAATGCCATCGATCTGTGTCGGAATGTCTGTTCGGGCAAGTTCCGCAAAAGTTGGCATGATATCCTGGAATCCGGCAATATGATCAGTCGTGGTTCCCTGCTCCACTTTCCCTTTCCAGTATGCAAGCAGTGGTACCCGTACCCCACCTTCATACAAGTCTCTTTTACCTCCTCTTAGCTTTCCGTTGCTATCAAAAAATTCAAGATTATGTCCCATCCCATTCGCACTAAAATGTGCCCCATTGTCACTGGTATAGATAATGAGCGTGTTATCTAATTCACCAATATCCTCAAGGTACTTCACCAATCTTCCAACTTGCCGGTCTTGCAAGGTGATTTTGGCAGCTTGTGCCTTTTCTACCTCTGGCCAATCTTCACGAGCGTAAAACAAAGTATCCCTGACTGGCCCTTCAAAGGAATGGGGGGCTCTATAGGACATAAAAAGAAAAAATGGTTTATTCTTTTGCCTTTTATCCAGGTAGTCAATTGCGAAATTGGTATAAAACGCATCTTTACAATCATGCTTTCTAAAGTCATAGGGAAAATGCTCCTTGTTTCCATTTACCCATAACCCTCCGTTGGGAAATTTCCTCTGACCAAACCGAGCAGACCATTGCTCTTGTGCAGCATAATCAAAGCCGTGACCATAAGCCCAGGTGCGCACATCATCGGGATTATCAAGATGCCATTTTCCTATAAAAGCTGATTGGTAACCAGCAGCCTTGAACATTTCGCCAAGTGTAAAATCGTCTTTGTCCAAAGCAACTCCTTCCCATTTATCATTTCCGAAAAAGCCTGCATTACCTCTTATGGGAACATGGCCTGAACTTCTTCCGGTCAACAGTACCGCGCGTGATGGAGAACAAACTGAATTGCCCGCATAGAAATTTGTAAACTTCATGCTGACTTTTGCCAGTTCATCCAAATGTGGTGTTTTTATAATTTCCTGGCCGTAAGATCCCAATTCATTATATCCAAGATCATCAGCCAACAAAAGCACTATGTTGGGTCGCGGATCCGTGTTATTGTCCTTGCTATTGTTATGACATGCCCACAGAGCAATCATCAACAGAGCAAGAAAGATTAAACTATATCCACTAAATTTATTCATGGTTTCAGGTTGTATTTACTTCGGTAGTCTTTTATAATTTCCCATTTTGTTTAGCAATCATTTTATCAAATAATGCTTCTTCTCCGATCATCGAATAAGACTTTTTTAGAATGCTTATCTTTTTTTCATTTGAGAAGTTCTTCCAATCTTCCCTTTCCTGCCATTTCAATAAGCCAGTTTGAAAAATTCGACCGAAATATGGATTGTATTTGTAGGCATCCTCATTTTCACTCATGCGAGGATCATTTCTTTTTTTCAGATAAGAAAACAAATCAGATTTTAGCTGTTCAAGTTCTTCGATATGCTTAACATCCTCTGCCAGGTTATTTAATTGAAAAGGGTCTGTAGGAATATGATACAACTCGTACTCCGGCCGTAATCCAAAGCTTAATTCATACAAACGATTAAATTCCTTATGATTTTCTTCCATAAATGTTTTGGCAGGACCCCCGTCCACATCTCGGTAGGGCATGCCTGTTTGGATATTCCAGATGAGAAGATGTTCGTTCGTTCGAATAGCCCTGGCTGGGGTAGTTTGTCCGTCCGAACCAGGGAAGAGCACATGCCTTTCCCGAGCCAGATATACCTTTGTACGATCAGGATCTATTTGTCCGGATGTATCAGATTTCAGCAATGGAAAAAAGCTTTTTCCTGACATCCCCCATGGTTTGGACATGCCTGCTGCCTCCAGGAAGGTAGGCGCAATGTCGGTGTAACTGATTAAATCTGACACACGTCGGCCTCCGGTTATTTTATTTCCCCACCAGGCAATCAATGGAACATGTGTCCCATAATCATACAAGGTAGCTTTTGCTCTTGGAAAGGGCATTCCATTATCGGAAGTGATCAGGATAAGGGTATTTTCTAGTTTATTCTGTCTTTCAAGGGCTTCCATTACTTCGCCTACTTGCTGGTCAATGTGTTCGATTTCAGCGTAATACTCGCATATATCCTCCCGTACACGACTTGCATCTGGCATAAATCCTGGAACGCTGACATTTTCACAATTTATGCCCTCAGAAGTGGCGACCCCAGGGGTATAACCCCTGTGTGGTTCGTAAGTGCCTATCCAAAAGCAAAATGGGTCTTCGGAATTGCTGGTTTTAAGAAAAGATTCAAAGTTTGCGGCATAGTCGATATTGGAAATGGCCACTTGTTCAAATTTTTCTTTGTAAGGTTCATGTGTGATCATGTTGTAGGAAATCCCTGCAGGATTGCTTATGCGGTCAACCTCAAAGCCAGGGCCCCATCCTTTTCCAGTGAATCCAGTGCGATACCCACGTTCAGCCAATAGTTCGGTATAAGTCTGAAATTTGGCAGGCAGATAGCCCCATAATGTGGCACCTTCTTCCAACTCGAAGCTATTTCGCCCAGTAAGGATAGCTGCGCGGGAGGGTGAACAAGAAGAAGTGCTCACGAAAGCATTTTCAAACACAACACCTTCTTTTGCTAATTTATCGATGTTTGGTGTGCTCAGCTCATCACTGCCATAGGCACCGAAATGTTTCCAACTTGCATCATCCGCGATAATCAATACGATATTGGGCCGGGTTAGTTCCGCAATAATCCGTCGTACTTCTTTTACTAAAATTGGAAAAGCTGGTTGCGCCATACCGTGACCATATCCATCTAATTCCATGATCCTCGTGTCCTGATGTCCGGCTACCTTCATCATCCGCATCAGGTATGCATTTTCTTCGTACCTCCCTAACAACTCTAATTCTCTATCTCCTGTAATCAAGAGCAAAGGAGGCGCATCTGGCCGAACGTGATACAGTGGTGCCAGGTCATCTACTATCGGTTGGGTATTCTTAAGTCCCCGTTCTCGCCGGACTGTAAAGTGCGTGATGGTATGGCCACTAAATGGAATTAAACCGGCAATGCGATTAGCATCAATATTATGAATCCGCAACCAACGCTTGTCCAAACCTACCATACTCGCCAGGTAACCACCAGCTGAGTGACCGGATATAAATATCAGCCCGGGATCGCCGCCATAATCTTTGATATTTTTAAAGGTCCATGCTACAGCAGCCGCGGCATCTTCAATGTACACCGGGGCTTTTATCTTAGGATATAGACGATAGTTGACCGCGATAATAGCCATCCCTTTTCCTTTAAGGGCTTCTGGTATTCTTTTGTT
>JAJCYJ010000037.1 GCA_029262975.1 Saprospiraceae bacterium | reverse complement strand
GATGTAGACATTCCTTTGAGATAGATCCAATCATGGATTAAGAAACTAAATTATGGATATATTAGTAAAATCACAGCTTGATTTATTCTATGAAAAGGGATTCTTAAAGATTACTGAATTGCTAGAAAAAGAATATGCTTTAAAAATCCAAGATGAAATATGGGATGAGTTAGCAGAAGATTTTGGAATCAAAAAACATGACTATAAATCATGGACAACTCCTTCTCATTCTCCAAGAAAAGCAAAGTTTAGTCCGACAAATGACAAGTTAATTAATGATAAATTTCGTTCAGTAATTAGTGCTTTAATAGGTAAGAATAATTGGACAGAACCGAAATCTTGGGGTGGTTTTCTTGTAAGTTTTCCTGATACAGTATCTAAAGAATGGGATTTAGCTAATAAACTATGGCATTGGGATTACGAATTATTTCGATCACCGGATTTGGGTGGGCTATTAATATTTAGTTTTTTCTCTGACGTATTACCAAAGGGAGGTGGAACTTTAATTGTAAGTGGTTCGCACAAGTCATTACGTAAATATAATGATGAACTTACTCCTCAACAAAAAAACATGAAACATGGTGAACATAGAAAACATTTTATGAAGACGCACCCATATTTTAAGAAACTTACAGATCCTAAATTGAAATATGTTGAACACGTTGAATGGTTTATGAGCAAAGAAAATATTATTGATGAAATTTCCTTGCAAGTAATAGAACTAACAGGAAAACCAGGAGATGTTGTTTTTTGTCACCCGAGACTTATTCATGCACCGGCGGGGATTAATTTAAATCAATATCCAAGAATAATGCGAACAAAATTCTTATGGTAATCCTTCATTTTAAATTAAGAGACTGGAGCTATCAATGTGCATATGCCTATACCTCACATTCGGTCGGCACAGCACATGCACTCACTTTAGTTGGTATATGCCAAAATAAATAAAATGATCAAAATACTTTGCTTATTAATAATTACAAGTTGCTCTGATAATAAGGACGGCACAATAGATAGTCCAAAAGCACAATTTCTAGACACCACGAAAATTGCAATCATCCCAATAAATGATAAATTGAATCAGACTTATAAATTATTTGAAACCGCAATCAAAACAGACTTATCAGACCAAGAAATTGAACAAATTGACTATCTCCTTACGAAAAGAATTCATTCGTATAATGTCGATCAAGAACAACAGTATCAACTGGTGAAGAAGAACTATCCTAAAGCCAAATGGAGAAAAAGAGACTTTGTAATCAATCTAAGTAAATACAAAAGACAATATGTGGTCACGACAAATAAGAATGGTGAAAAAGAAGTTTGGGTAAATTGTTTCTGTGACTCATGGGATTTGGATTGGAGAAGCGAAGTGTTGTTCGTATTTGATAGGGGGAATTGCTATTTCAACATAAAGTTCAATTTATCAACTAATGAATACAGTGAATTCTTTGTAAATGGAGAAGCTTAAAATATACACTACATAACATGCCATATCGCTCTTTGCCTGCTTCGCTGACGGCACAGAGGATATTGCAGATCCGTTATGGTTTATTAAAAAAGAACATAAACATATATGATTGTAGTAAAGAAATATTCTGAATTGTCAGAGCAAACCAAAGACAAACTGAATTTATATATTGAGGGTGAATTCGGACACATTCCGATTGTAAATGAAACGGAATGGGCAATTCCCGATTGGACTATTGTCTACTATAGGAATAACCTAGTTGCAACTTTTTACAATATTGTTGAAAGAGAAATTTTAATTGACAATAAAGTGATTAAAGTGAGCGGAATAAATAATGTAATCACGCCAAAAGAATTTCGAGGAAAAGGATATGCAACAAAAATTCTACAAGAGACAGAGTATATAATTTTTGAAGATTTGAATTGTGACTTGGGAGTTTTGCTATGTGCGGACAATTTGATTCCTTTCTATGAACGGCTAAACTGGTATAAGGTGGATTGTCCAGTCTATTTTGAACAATCAAGCGGTGTGATATTATGGGAGGCAAATACAATGCTCTTGTCAAAAAACGGAAAAATGAATCCACAAAGAATTAAATTAAACGGATTGCCGTGGTAAAGAATGAAACCAAAACACTGTATATCAATTCATGGCACCCAATCGGGATGCTACACATGATATACCTGGATGATGTGATCTATTAAGTATGAAATAATGCATCAAAGGAAATCCTATCATATAACTTTTACAATATTACTCACCTGTGTGATTTTTACACTTTCCTGTAATATCAAAAGTTCGATTATTAGCGAAGAAGCAGCATACTTTTCTCTTGAAAAAAACCTAAAGGAATGGACTGAATGTGGAGCGTTAATAGGTGCAGAAGTACTGATTATCGAAAACAACAAGGAAACATTCCACAAGTCGTTTGGTTGGGCAGATAAAGAATCAGGCAAGAAACTTGAAAACGGTAGTATTTGGACAGTTATGTCAATGGCAAAACCCTTTACTGCAACTGCCGTACTGATGCTTATGGAAGACGGTAAATTATCTTTGGATGATCCAATCTTAAAATATTTCCCGGAATTTAAAGGTAATTCACAAATTACTATTCGCCATTTACTGGAGCAATCGGGTGGGGATGATGGCAAACACGGTAATGGAGGTCATAATGTAGTTGAATTTGAATCATTAGATGATTGGATTAATGATTGGTCAATGCAAGAATCTTCCGGGACTTTTGGAGCATTCGCATATTCCAATTTTAATTATGGTGCATTGGCCTACATAGTAGAAAAAGCATCAGGACAGACAATTGAAAATTACATCTCTGATCATATTATAACCCCTCTCAATCTAAGGCAAACGTATGTTGCTTTCTCAACCAATTCCGATTGGACGAAGAATGTACCAAGTAGATATGAATGGAGCGATTCAGCAAATAGATTTCAAAGATTTTGGACGCATGAACAACAACCATCCTGGAGTTTTTATAGTGGTGCTCTTGGCTTGTGGACATCTGCAAGAGATTATGCTTCTTTTATGCAGATGTGGTTAAATAAGGGAAAGTTTGGAACGCAACAAATGCTCAAAGAATCAACAGTGGAAGCAGCATTAAAATTACATGTGAATGCATACGGAGAAAAACATTTTGGCCATGGCTATGGATGGTTTATTGAAGATAATCCACTTGTCTTTAGGTATGGTGGAAGTGCTGGGAGTTTAGCAAAAGCTATAGTTTCGAAAAATTGTTTAGTGGTGTATATGACTCATTGTGGGAATGGAAAACATAAACGTTCTTTTGAAGATCAATTGGATAAAATGTGGTTTCCAAATGAAAATTAAAAGCAGCATACGACAATTAGTGACAAAGGCCCTCACACAAGACTGACCACAGCGAATATCCGGGAGAGTATCATTAACAAAGTCCAAATCCAAATGATAAGGGGGATGAAATCATCAGCTATAAACCCGATCGTAGCTCTACTACTTCTATAACAACAATTCTACGCTCAATTACGAATTGTACAATCTGAAATTAGTAGATATTGTCAATACTGAAGTTTCAACATTACCTGCTGATATACAAAATAAAGAGAATTTAGAATCCCTGATTCTCAATAACTCTGCATTTGAGTTATTTAAAGAAATAGGGATTTATTGGTAAAGAAAACCATAAATAGCTAAGAATACAATTTGCAAGAAAAATAAGCCAACTGTGGTTTTATTGCTGCAAAAGATAATTTGTCCCAGGGTCTGACGACCCTGGCTATGATCTATCGTCCTTACAGGACTCTTTTTAAAGTTAGATAGATAATTTAGAAATATTTAAACTCCAGATAATCTTTCGGGCATAACCGAATCAATGGATCGGCTCCTTCCGGGAGCATGTTTTCTGTAGGGTTAAATAATGTACTCTTCGAAACTAGTTCTTCTTTGCTTTCCGGGTCCTTCACGACAACAGTTAAACGTTCACCTTCTATTATATCCAGACCAACAAATACTTGCGTATCGCCTGAAATGAGCTGAATTAGTTTTGCAGTAGGTGTGATAAAAGTAAATTCAACAGTTTCAGGCGATCTGCCACAGTTCGTTGAGGCGGGCCCATTGTGACCGGTACGATTCATAACCATAAATGTTATCTTTTCGGAAGAGGTGAAGGGCGTATCATCAATTTCACCATTTGCGCATGAACTAAAGATGATGCCATAAGAGAGGAAACAGTAAAGTACGAAGTGAGATTTCATGTTCATTTAACGGATAAATTCAAGAGCATGCTGCTTTATCAAATTTAGACTATTAAAAACTATAGAGGGCATATTCAATAATTCAAAAGAATGCAATGAACCAAATATAAATTAGCGATATATCTGATCCGCTGGTAGAATTCTAAAAGACCCGCCGGTACAAGGCTGGGACTTATATCCCAAAGTGCTCGTCTTCAGGTGAAATGGTAAAGTAAGATGCAAATCTTTCATCCTTATGTTGATATAAAGTTTCTTTCATTTGAATGTTCATTTAGTACATTCAATGCTCCTGTTAGTCGAAAATCGTTCAGACATCTTCCACCTTCATCCAACTTGTCCTTGTTATCGGGATTGATTAGCAATTTTGTGCTGGACAATACATCAGTAGTTTGTACATTTGATTGAGCGGAGACAAGGCTTTTTTAGAATCTTACAATGTCAGCTATTTTATAGATTAAAAAAGAGACATGGTAAGAATTTTACGACGGACGGGTAAGTTACAGCGATAGGTGATTCGTTCAACAGCGATTCTAAAACCATAAGGCCAGATGTGTGACGCTTCATTCATAGAGCGTTACTGTCAACTAAAAAGAAAATATGAAAAAAAGTTACATAATTATTCTAATTGTATTTTCAGTTTTGAGCTGTTCCAAAAAGGGGACCCAAAGCATTGTACCTGGTACTGACCAAATAGTAAATAATTTTCAGCAAAACCTGGAGTCAATTTACACATCAAATCCAGAGTCTATTGGAATAATGGTACATATAGAAAGTCCTGGCAAAAAAATATCATGGAGTGGAGCTGTAGGTTATTCATATAAACAAGAAAAAACTAAGCTTAGAATAAATCAGCCTGTTCTAATTGCCAGCAATACCAAGACATTTGTTGCAGCTACTATCTTAAGATTAGAAGAGCAAGCTAAACTGTCATTAACAGCCGCTATTGATAAGTATTTAACTGAAGAAACCCAATCAGTTCTTAGTCGAGGAGGTTATGATAATACATCAATACAACTTATTCATTTGTTATCACATACAAGCGGTATAAGTGATTACGTAGATTCTGAGGAATTTGCCACTAAATTAAGTTCAAACCCAAAATATAAGTGGACAAGAAAAGAGCAAATTGAATTAGCTGTCTTGGCAATGGATAAAACTGGAAAAGCCGGTGAGAAGTACAAATATTCTGATACAAATTATTTATTACTAACTGAAATTATTGAAGAAGTTTCACAAATGAAATATTATGAAGCAATAAGAAAATTATTAGATTTTAAAAATCATGGGCTAAATCATACATGGTTTGAGTCATTGGAAATAGGACCAACGGAGCGTATTCCGTTAGCGCATCAATATGTCGGTGAATTGAAACTTGACACCTATGATTTAGATGAATCATTTGATTTGTTTGGAGGAGGAGGTCTTGCTTCTACAACAAAGGACTTGGCGTTATTTTTTCAAAAACTGTTTAATAAGAAGGTATTTAAGAATCCACAAACACTAGATAAATTACTTACAAAAGTCGTAACCGAGGAAACTGCAAATTCCGATTATAGACTTGGCATTTGGAAATCAACAATATTGGGCAAAACGGTTTATGGTCATGGTGGTTTTTGGGGAAGCATGGTCTATTATATTCCAGAAATTAATTCGTCTATGTCGATTATAATCTTAGAAAAAGATAAGAGTTACTTAAGAAAGGAGGTCGCTGAAGTTCTGATTGCAGAATTAATAAATAAAAGTTGACACACAAAGCAGTCGTGATTCCAGGCTTACACAGAATAGCAAATCGAAATGGTAGCATTGGGTCAATGCCATAGTGGGTCAATGGTATAATGAGTCAATGATATAATGATTCAATCACTGAAGGGGTGAGACCTTTTAGGATACATTCCGAGTAATCAGTCTTTCTTCAATTTCT
>JAJCYJ010000036.1 GCA_029262975.1 Saprospiraceae bacterium | reverse complement strand
TCCAGGCGAAAATGTAACTTGGGGTATCAATTTTCAGCGAAATATCCAGAAGTCAAATGAGAAAGCTTATTGGTCACCGCTACCGATTAGCTTTAATCTTTATCGGTTGTCAATGGCAGGAGATTTGACCGGACTAAATCTCAAAAAACCAGGAAATCTAAAGGTGATCCCATACGTTTTAGGAAGCCATTCATCCAGAAACTTTTCTGATCCTGCCTCTCAGTCTCCACCGGATAAAAATGACGCTGAAGTAGGTGTAGATCTCAAGTACAGACTTACGCCAGTCATCACATTAGATTTAACGTATAATACCGATTTTGCCCAGGTAGAAGTTGACGACCAACAAGTAAATCTCGACAGGTTTAATCTCTTCTTTCCAGAAAAAAGACCATTCTTTTTAGAAAATGCAGGATTGTTTACTGTAGGCTCACCAGGAGAAGTGGATTTATTTTTCAGCAGAAGGATAGGAATTGGAAAAGATGGTACCCAGGTACCGATTATAGGTGGTGCAAGATTAAGTGGTCGTGTTAATCAAACTAATCTTGGTTTTCTCAACATGTATACTGATGATGTTTCAGACGAAGGGATTAATAAAAATTCCTTTACTGTTGGCCGGGTCAATCATCAACTTGGGCCACGTTCATCCATAGGAGGACTTTTTGTAAACAGGAGTTCAATCGGTAGTGAAAATGAAGATCATAACAGCACTTATGCTGTTGATGGAAGACTCGGTATTGGAAAGCAAGCCCAGATATCGGGATTTTTATCTAAAACAAATACGCCGGGGATCGAATCATCGGATCATTCATTTCAGCTAAAGGCAAATTATGACTGGGATCGATGGATAATGCAAGCAGCTTATACAGAAGTAGGAGAAGGATTTAATCCAGAAGTGGGCTTTTTATTTAGAGGCGCTTTTAAAAAACCGGAATTACTCGTCTTATACAAACACAGATTTTCAGAATCCAATCCGCTCTTAGAAATAAGACCACATATATCCTGGAGAGGATATTGGAATTTTGACGGTATTATGGAAACCAGCTTCTTGCATATTGACAATCATTGGGAATGGAAGACAGGCACTGAACTTCATACTGGTGTTAATTTTACAACGGAGGGAGTAATTAGTAGTTTTTCAATAGCAAAAGAGGTAATCGTCCCTGCTGGCACCTACGATCATGCTGAAGCGCAAATTGTATTTTTTACAAATCCAAATAAAGCCTTATCAGTCCAAACCAGGCATGTCATCGGAGGCTTTTTCGGAGGTGATCGTATCGCCAATACAGTATCCGCGATTTTAAGAATTGGTGACAAATTTTCTTCAGAGTTAGGCGTTAGTCACAATGATATCAGACTTCCAGGAGGAAACTTCACAACGAGTGTTCTCAGATCACGAATATCTTATTCGTTTACACCTAATATATTCCTCCAGGGATTGATACAACACAATAGCGTAACAGATCAATGGTCCACTAATCTTCGATTTGGATGGCTACAACAATCTAATACCGGATTATTTCTCGTGTATAATGAAACGAGAGATGATATCATTAATAGCAAGAATTTCATTGTCAAGTTCTCGAAACTATTTGATATCATAAAATAAAAAAGTGGCTTTTTTTCGGTTCAATTCAATTGTCAGAACCATTAGAAAGAGGTACTGAATTATCTTGGCCAATCATTTGAGCACATGGTTAAAAGTCCGGGCACCATTCTAATCATCTGTCTTTTGAAGAATACAAAAAAGATAATAACCAAAACAAGAGTTTATCAGTTGGATCCTATATACATGTATATCTCAGAGATGAACGACTTAAGTAAAATCCTTTTAAGCACAGATTATTACACTCACATATCGAAGTAAAAGCACTACTGCTATCATTTGTAAGTTGTTATAATTATCACACCATTCGCCCCTCTTGTTCCATAAATCGCAGCATCAGCCCCTTTAAGCACCCTAATGGATTTAATATCATTCGGATCAACAAGGCTCACCAGAGAAGAGAACTCTGTACCAACCTGTGTTCGGTTGAGAACATATAATGGATTACTTCCTCCAAAGATGGATTGTGCTCCTTGCACCTTAACTTCAATATTATTATTGTTTCCGCTTACCTCCACCCCAGCTAATCCGCGTATCATGTCTGCCAAGGTCCAATTAGACTTTCTATCTTCGTTAGGTTTAACTTCATTGCCAGCTATAAGTGAATTATCTGCACTTATGGTAGAATACCCATCGCTGACAGTATCGCTGTTACTTTTCGTTGATTGCTGGGTGCTGGCACAACTATAAAATAAAAATGTAATAAGCACGCCGATCGCAATTAATTTTGTTGTCATAATACCAGATTTAGCTTTCCAAGATACTCCTTTTCTAAGACAAATATTTCAAAAAAATACCTTTCATATTAATAACTAAACATCTCAATTTTACTTCTTGACTGCTTGAATATTCCTTCTTTTTCCAATTTCTTCATTAGCCTGGAAATAACTACTCTTGAAGAATTTAAATCTTTGGCGATATCGTTATGGGTGATATTTAAGATGGTCGATTTACCTATCCAGACTTTGTCTTTTAAGTACGCTCGTAACCTATTTTCCATATTGCTAAAGGCGAGATTTTCGATAGTTCCTAACATCTCTTTAAATCTACTATTATAACTATCAAAAATATACCGTCTCCAGGATTTATATTGAACACACCATTGTTCCATAAACGATGCAGGTATAAAGAGGATTTCGCTATCCGACTCTGCGATAGCACGGATCGCGCTCCTGTTAGTGCCCGAACCATACTTCAAAATAACAGCACAGGTATCTCCAACTTCGAGATAAAATAAAAGCAGTTCATCACTTCCGCGTTCCATCATCACTTTAATCGATCCGGAGATCAATAAAGGAATATGAGTTATTTCAGATCCTAATTCGATTATGATATGGTCCGCAATATATTTACTCCGTGAACCTACTTCACAAAGCTCTTTTATTAATTCGGATTCGAAAAGGAATTCAAACTTTGAATGAAGGTTTTGGTAACAACTTACCTCAGATGGTGCTCCGGGCATTAGATTAAAGGGTAATAACAGTTTAATAATGCAGTCTGGGAAAGGTTTGAGGGATATCTTGGGTATAAGTTACATTAAGTATCGTTAATCTTCAAGTAAATTAGCAAGTGAAATTGGTGCAACTTCTTTGTAGCCAGTCTTTAACAAATCAAGAAGCGGTGCCTTTTCGACTATTGTGAGATCCACTCTAGTCCATCCTTTAGCACCCCATCCACCGGGTACCGGAGTCACACAATCTGCTAATATATCACAGAAAACAGACTGATCTATTAACGACAATTTGATCACTAGTTCGGTTTCAGCCTTGTTCAAAGTAGCAAAAATCTTCTTCTTTACCCTGAACGATTTCTTTTCAAAATGAGGAGATATAACCACTTCAGGGAAGAGGGCAACCATTGTTTCGATATTATATCCGGACATATCTCAAAGATATTAAAATAGGATGTTATTTGACCATCTTACAAGTTGTACGTACCGAAGACAATTGAGATTGAAAGTCAAGTCATTTCATAAATGAGAAAATTCTAAAATATTACGCGACAACAATGCAGCTAAATTTGTGAGATTTTAATGGGTTCTAACCATTCTCTTTTTAACTTTGACCGTATTAAGATCACGATCTGAAAATATTATCATTGATGGACTATAAAACCTGGAAACGAAATTAATGATAGAGACATTATATGATTTTCTATGGCTTTCGAATTATATCAAAGCAAAAAATCAAATAAATATGAAACCATGCCTCTGTTGTCACAGTCTTAATTATTAAGAATATTTTATGGTTCTTCGCTCTTTACAGTGAGTGAACCAAACTTCATCATAGCTCTTGACTTATGTTCATTTTTTTTCATTCGCCAAAAAAAACGGAACCAAAAACCTGCCTGTCCGGCAGGCAGGAAGGCTCTCGAAATAATACCCGCCCGCGCGGCAGGCACCCGCACCCTCTATTTCGATTTCCCAGCCCTTCTTTCAATACTGCATTTACAATGTGTTTTCTCATCTTGATAAATACTAGTAAAGTCTTTTATTGTATTCTAAAATTAGTAGAACCCACTCTAATGGACTAAGAACCTATTTTATAAGTTGATTATAAATAAATCCAATAATGATGTTATCCAAATTAAAATCCATTAAAAAGAGCTTGTACTTAAGCATCTTTCCAAAATTATATAAAAAGAACTTCTATAAAAAATTAGCTTCTCTTAATTGGGTTAATATTCAATCTAAAAATATTGAAAATGAACTACTGCTCATCCAATACTTTTTAGGTAAAGATTCCGTATTTATTGATGTTGGCGCTAATTTGGGGCATTATATTTATAAAGCGGAACAAATAATTGAAAGTCACAATATTCATGCCTTCGAGCCACATCCAGTTTTAAACAAACAACTTAAAACAATATTTAAAGGAGTACATATTTATCAAAAAGCCCTGTCAGACAAGATTAGTACGGCTCAATTTAAAATACCCTATTTTAATAAAAAAGAAGTTCATACCAGGGGGACGTTAAAAATAGATAGTCGAGAGGAAGAAGAGACCAGTTTCAAATTAATAGATGTAAATATATCAACGTTAGATACGCTGGTAATAGAAAATAACCTAAAAAAAATATCGCTTATAAAAATAGATGTAGAGGGAGCTGAATTCGAAGTAATAAATGGTGCAAAATCGCTTATACAGCAGTACCAGCCCATTCTTATCATTGAAATAGAACAAAGACACCATGATACACCAATTTTGAATTTTATCGAAGGGCTCGAAAAGTCGGGAGATTATACATGCTTTTATTTTGACACGCTTAAAAAAACTTTGAAATCCGATATAGCATTTCAGGATATTTCAGTTCTTCAATCCCAGGATAATCACGGGAATAATAGAAAATTCATCAACAATTTCATTTTTATTCCGAATGAGAAAATTGAAAATGGTTATGTAAAAAACATACACGAACAAATAAATAAGGAATCCAAAATCGAACAATAATTGAACAAACTTATTTATGACTTAGTGTATTAGTCAACAGAATTTATAGCCAATTCGCTTTCAATTAATAGCCCGATCATCTCATCGAAGCTGACAGATGGTGTCCAACCAGTCAAGCGATGCAACTTAGTGGTATCTCCGTGAAGTTCGCCTACCCTTTGCTTTAATAAAATATCAGAATTAATCTTTACGTACTTACGCCAATCTAA
>JAJCYJ010000035.1 GCA_029262975.1 Saprospiraceae bacterium | reverse complement strand
GGGCTGCTTGCCCTTCCCATCTCGGCACATTTAACCGTTCATCCATCCAAACCTTGTATTTGTTATTTTTGGGATCATTGTATTTTCCAAATTGCCAGTTAATCCGCCATCCTGTGTCCGACCCTTCTACTACATATACCAATCGCTCACTTTCTGTAGGATGATCGCCATCGTTATCTTCACTGATTAGATTAGCATACTTGTCAAATACAAATTCATGTGTATTGCGCAAGCCCATAGCGAAGACTTCAAAGTTACTTCCATCTAGTTCAGAACGGACGATGACGCCCCTATTCGGATACTTCCATTCTTTGCCATCTGGTCCTTTACCATTAAAACCAACATCTCCAATCCCCCAATATAACCTGCCATCAGGGCCAATCTCTGCGCCTGACATACCATGTGCCCCAAATCCAATATGCACATTATAGCCATGACTGATTGAAGTTTTCTTTTCTGCATAACCGTCACCATCCAGATCTTCCAGGCGCCACATATCAGGGCCTGTACCCATAAATATTTTCCCGTCAAATATTTCCAATGCTCCTGCACAATCTGTGATTACATCATTAAAACCTTCTGCAACCAATTGTCTGCGATCTGCTACACCATCACCATCGAGATCCTCGATCCGATATATTTGTTCTTTTTCGACGGTTAGATCCTTCCAATCTCTTGATCCATCTCCATTCAAATCAACAAACCAATCGTTCACATCACTGCTATCCGGAGATAATTCGCGTTTCAGAAACGCACGCCGGTCTTCCGGTGTCTGAAGTTGTATTGATCCTATCTCCCAATCCCGATGACCCCGAATATCAAATTCACTATTTTTTTGCCGGTTCGTTCTGGTGATATAGACACGCCCTTGTTCATCCATGTCAAGTGCAATCGGATCAGCCACAAGTGAATCAACACCCCAGAGAGACAGTTCAAGCGACGGATCAACTTGAGCGGCTACTTTCGATCTGATATCTTTAGCCATGGATACCGCTTTCTCAGGTATCATCTGTTTGATATCTATAGGAACGACTTCCTTGACTTCAGGGCTACAAGAAAATAAGAGGATGACAAACGAAATGAAAGAAAGATGTAAAGACAATCGCATAATGACAATTATTTTAAAAGATCAAGATAACATATTGGTGCACAATCTGTTTATAGTACGATTTAAACAATTATTTAATAAATAAAAATATTAGTTATGGCCGTAATGAAGGTTATTGAAGTATTAAGTGATTCCTCGAAAAGTTGGGAAGATGCCGCAGCAAAAGGAATTGAGAGGACGAGTAAGTCTGTGAAAGGAATAAAGTCTGCATTTGTACAAAGTCAGAGTATCACAGTGAAAGGAGGGGCGGTTGATAAATACCGTGTAAATCTCAAAATCACGTTCGAAGTAAAGTAATAATCGAACGAAAAAATAAAAAAGCCCGTGTTCTGAATAGAATTACGGGCTTTTTTTCTTGATAGATGAAGTTGCTTCAATACTTCATTATTCTTTAGCTTCGCACAATGGATTTGAGTTTTCTAGAACGCGATTATACTATCCCGGGAGAGTTTTTGTATCTCTTTGTAGTCTTTTCCGTGATCATATTTATGAGATATGTGATCATGTCAGGGCTATATCAAAAACTTATTTATAATAAATTGGCACGCATGATTCCGAGGAGAATAATTTCTCCTAAATATCCTGATAGTCAACAAAAAAGAGAAATTATATGGTCAGGTATCAGCTCAATTCTATTTGGCGTAATTGGTGTCCTGATGATAATGGCGTGGCAAAAGGGTTACACAGCTATCTATACAGAATGGAGCGAATTTCCACTTTGGTATATTCCTCTGAGCTTTATAGGCGCACTATTTGTTCATGAGACTTATTACTATTGGATGCACAGATGGCTACACCATCCCAATATCTACCGCCTAATTCATAAAGTGCATCATGACAGTATAAGTACTTCTGTATGGACCTCGTTCAGTTTTCATCCGATAGAAAGCATCCTGCAGGCTATTATAATTCCGGTTATCGTCTTGATTGTGCCGATGCATTTGTCTGTTTTAATAGTCTTACTGATGATCATGACAATTTCTGCTATCGTAAATCATGCAGGAGTTGAAGTCTATCCTGCATCCTGGAGAAAAAATCCAATTATGCAATGGTTTATCGGATCCACTCATCACGATCTGCACCATCGCAGGTTTACAAAAAATTATGGGCTCTATTTTACTTTCTGGGATGTCTGGATGAAAACAGAAAGTGGAGAATTTGACGACCGCTTTAAGAAAGCTACAACGAGTCAATAGTTTCTGGGATCGGAGTGCTAATATCGGGTCCGTAAAATTTATATAAGACATTCTCATCTACCCTTCTTTTTATAATTGTATCCAGAGGTGTCAAAGCAGCTACCAGCATTCCCGAACTATATAGGCCAATATACCTTTCGTACTCTTTTTGTCCTTCCCGATTATCCAGGAACACTCCAACACTTTCCAAGAGGGATTCTTTGTTATCTTCTGAGGCAGCAGACAAGTATGGGACATCCACCAATATCATCAATTTTTGATCATTAACTTTTGACAGGAATTTCATATTATCTAAAATATCATTTTCGCCATCGATCACATCAAATGCAAACTTTAGTAAAAAGGAAAGACTGTCCCCATCGATGTGAGGATCTATAGACATTGCAGCTTTGTCATTTTTCAACAATGCAGTCCGGTAGTCATCATTTTCTTTAATATTATCGAAACCATTCGGAAGAAACATCGTCAATATTAGAAAGCCTCCAATCGATAGAAAGAGCTTCGCATTAATTCCTTTCTTTTGTTTGCTGATTATGACCGAGGTCCCTGACATATTATCGTGTAAAGACTTTTTATCACGATTAAACAAGATCATTAAAAATCCAAAATAGAATATGATCGCAGAGACAAATTTGCCGATATTCCTACCAAAACAATTTAAAAAAGTAGCTCTCTTTCCTATTTTGTTAACCACCTTAATGCCTGCGATAGCTTTTCCTGGTGTAGCCTGTAATGATGAAGATTCAAATATCGTCCAGTATAAAGTTTTTAGAAGAAAAGGACCAAGTAAATAAAATAGAATTACCGAAATTATAAAGAATCCTGAAATATTATCAGGATTATAGTTTTTGATAAGGTGCCAAAGAAACGGCACTGTAAAAACTAAAAAAAGAACAATTATTATGACATCTATTATATAAGCAGCCAATCGCTGTCCAAAGTCAGCAGGAGCTTCTATATTCTTTTCTTCTGACTCTTCAGGAAAAAAATCATTAACGCTTCTTTCTGTCATATCGCTTTGACAACCTTTCTAAAATTGAAATAATCACCAGGTATACTAATTAGAATCTTTAGGCTCTGGGTCCATGATTATTTCAATATAATTATCGTAATCAAAATACGAGCCAATGGCTGATTTGATTTGTGCAGCAGTAAGTGCATTAATCCTTTTATTTAATGATTCAAGCAAAATTTCATCAAAAAGCTGACCCTCTTCATGCTCCTGGCCAATCTGCTGTTGCCAGAATCTGTTTTCCTTAAGACTCTTGATTCTTCCTTGTCTTTGTGTTTCTTTTACCTTGGTCATGTCTTCCTTACTCGGGCCTTCTTCCATTGCTTTTTTAACGACTCGTCTAGCGGCCTGTACCAATGTATCCGTCATAGGTGGGTCTGCATTAAATGAGATTGTAATCCCATAGCTTTCATGAGGTTTCTTACTTCCACCACCATATATACCTACACCATATACGCCTCCGAGGTCCTCCCGAAGCTCCTCCCGAAGTTTTATACGCAAATAATCAATCATTGAATTCATCAAGTAATTATTATCCTTGTTATATTCATAATCACCGTGAAAGTACATATGCACATTAGTCTTAGGTGCTTCGCCTTTTTTAATTCTATTTTTAATCCCTCCCTTAATCGCTCTTATACCAATGTCTTTCCACTTTTCCTCTCGACTTGTATTCGGTAGATTTCCTAGATATTTACGGATATAGGATTTTATAGTGGCCGGATCAAAGTTGCCCACAAATGAAAATGTAAAATCAGAAGCATCTGAAAATCGATCTTCATATATTTCCATTACGCGGCCATAGTCTAATTTAGCCCAATCCTCATCTTTCGGGAATCCTACCCTTGGATGATTATCATATTTGGTTTTACCAACATAATCTTGAAAAAAGTACTGAGGATTAGACATTAGATTTTTATATAATCCTCTCTGTTTAGTAACATACGATGTGAATGCTTCTTCATCAATCTTAGGCTCATAAAAGTATTTATAAATCATCTGAAACATTATTTCCAGATCATCCGGAGAGGCAGCACCATTAAATCCTTCTGATAAGGATCCAATGTACGGTCTCACAGCTACTGTCTTCCCCGCCAGCAATTTTTCTAATTGGGTTGGGCTAAACTCTCCTATTCCTGCTTCACCAACGATAGATGCTGCATTAGATGCGTTAAAATATATGTCGTCATCATAAAGGGATGTACCTCCAGGGCTTATTGCACTAAGTAATATCTGGTCATTTTTAAATTGTGTTGGCTTTAGATACACTTCTACCCCGTTGGCTAATTCGAGATATTCGATACCCACATCATCAAAAGACTTCTCAGTGGTAATGTTTACCATCTCAAGCTCCTTAGAAAAGAAGGGCTCGTCAATCACTTCATCTTCATAGGCTTCTACATCTTGTCTTCCTACTTGCTCCATAATAGCGAGTACCTGACCTTCTTCCGGAAGAGGGCTTTCTTCCTTTTGAGGTCCCGTTATTACTACAACCCTACTTTCATCTCTGATCCATTTCGAGCTCAAGGCATTGATTTCTTCCAGTTTTATTTCTGGAAGATAGCTTTCATACAGCGACAATATTTGCACCGGACTCGGTGTAGGAATTTCATCGAGGTATTTGTACACATAGCGCATCGCTATCTGACCGGACTCGGATTTATCCATTTCTTTAAAGGCTTTCTCGGCCCCTTCCATCATATTTTTCTTGGCGCGATCTAATTCTCCACTTGTATATCCATGTTGCAGCACTCTTTTATTCTCTAACAGAATAGTTTCCAATGCTAATGCAGCTTTGCCTTCCGGTACAAAAGCAAATGAACTATACGTATCCAATTCTCCTATATCTCCACCATAGCCTGAAAATGCAAACATAAATGGGGGATCCGGTTGTTTGGTGATTTCTGCAAGACGTGCACCGAGCATCGTATTGTACAAATTCCTCACCATGGACTGTCGAAAGTCTACCAGATTTTTAGTGTGTACTTTATCATGTTTATACACTACTCTTACATTGGTGAAAGATGCTTCTTTATCTGAAACGACACTTACTAATGTCTCCGGATGTCTAGGCACATCATACTTTGCTCTTTTTCGGGCCGCAGGGACAGGTGAGATGTCACCAAAAAGCGTGTGGATATCTTGCTCAACTTTATCGACATCTACATTACCAACAACTACAACAGCCATTAGATCCGGTCGATACCAATCCTTATAAAATCTCTTGACAGATTCATACGAAGCATTTTTTATAATATCAGGGTCACCTATGGGCAAGCGTTCAGCATATCGTGATCCTTTGTACAATATCGGCAAGTAGGCTTGCTGCATTCGTTGATCAGCACTCAACCTGGATCTCCATTCAGATTCTACAACACCTCGTTCTTTATCAATTTCTTCGTTTTCGAAAGTCACACCATTGGCCCAATCCTTCAGAATCAACATTCCTTTATCAAATAATTCTATACTATCCGTTCTGACTTGTAACATATAGACGGTTTCATCAAAGGAAGTATAAGCATTCAGATCCGGGCCAAATCGTGCTCCTACAGATTCCAGGTAATCTACGAGTTCACTCTTTTTAAAATGTTTCGTACCATTAAAAGCCATATGCTCTACAAAGTGAGCTAATCCTCTTTGATCTTCATCTTCCAATATGGATCCGGCATTGATCGCCAATCTCAGTTCAGCCCGATTTTCAGGCCTGGCATTTTTCTGGATATAATATTTTATTCCATTCTTAAGTTCGCCTTGTCGAAGTCTTTCATCAACCGGGATTTGCTTGGAGGCTTCAGAATCCATCTCGTCCTGGGCAATCGAATTACTGTTCGTTTGGACATCATGAACAGGACTGCTAATCACATCAGTCTGCCGAGGACTGCACGCAACAAGTAAAAAAAAGAGATAGAGTGAACATGTAAGCAAGGAGCTTTTCATAGATATTTGATTAGATATGATTATTAAAGACTAAAAACTAACGCACAATATTAGAACAATGATGCAATTCTGACTTACTAAGTAGATGATATTCTGTTTTATTTAATATTGTCTTAAGGCTTTAATCCTGATGTTTATCATTATTGGGAGATATTTTCTCTACACTAATTGATTGTATTTTTGAGTTCGTAAAAAAGGTCATTAAATCTACCAAATGACATCCTTCCCCTATAATTCTACCTCCACTTTCATGCACCCAATGCTCTAATGGTATATGTCCAGCA
>JAJCYJ010000034.1 GCA_029262975.1 Saprospiraceae bacterium | reverse complement strand
TAGAGTTAGCCGCAATAACGTGCACTTCGATGTTTAAATCGAAAGATAAAATGCTTTATAGTCTGCTTAAGTAGCAGTCATTATTATTCTATATGCTTTCTCTGTGATTCTATGTAGAACTGTTTCTATATTGCGTCCCTGTTCTCACCTATGACTGAAATTAAAATCTCCTACTAATGAAGGACTATGTTGATCTCATTGCCAGGATCTTTGTGGCATTCATATTCTTATACGAGGCTTATGATTCTATTGTTTTCTTTCATAAAACGAAGGAAACTATGACTGCGTATGGCATCACCTGGAACCAGGATGTATTACTAATAGGCGTGATTCTGTGCCTGGTAATAGGTAGCATCATGATATTAATAGGGTATTATGCCAGTGTAGGTGGTTTTCTGATCTTGCTTTATTGGCTCCCATTTACTTTTATTGTCTATTCATTCTGGAATGATTCTATTGAATTAAGAAGAATAAACTCTCTTTTGTTTATGCGAAATATGGGTACTGCTGCCGCACTGATGCTCCTGCTGGCAAATGGTGCCGGTAAATTTAGTGTACGCCGGATCATACACACCCTGAGATTGCCCGAAGAATGATAAGCGTCTACAAAGGAATCGGGAAGGTCGACATTTTGGCCATTGGCATCCATCCTGATGATGTCGAGTTGAGTGCCAGTGGGACAATCTTAAAACATATAAGTAAAGGATATCGGGTAGGTATCTGTGACCTGACCAAAGGAGAACTTGGTACCAGAGGGGATGCCAGGACAAGATTGCTTGAGTCTAAACAGGCATCTGAAATACTGGATATAGACTGGCGTGTAAACCTTGAAATGGCTGATGGGTTTTCAGTAATAGATAAAATGCATGTCCTAAAGATTGCTGAAGTTATCAGATTAGCTAAGCCTAAAATAATTCTCGCAAATGCCCTTGATGACAGACATCCGGATCATCCGAGAGGAGCTGCATTGGCACGAGAAGCTTTTTTCTTTTCCGGGTTAAAGAAAATAACCAGTATTAAGGGAGATGCTTATCGGGCAGACAGCCTTTATCATTATATTCAGGACAAACACTTGACCGCAGATTTTTGCATAGATATAACAGACAATGTTGATGTAAAAATGGCGTCAATTAAAGCTTACAAAACACAATTTTTTCATGGGAAAGAAGATACATTACAGCAGACACCTATCTCGTCCCCGGCTTTTCTCGAATTCATGTTAGCTAAAATGAAAGTATTTGGCAGAGCTATCAATGTTCCCTTTGCTGAAGGCTTCAATATACACAGGGTGCCAGGAATAGATGATCTAATGTCCATATCATAATCAGGTCATAGAAATAAAAGTTGGCCCAGGCCACATCCTTAAATCTTCAAACTATATTTACATTAAAAATAAGTTTAATATGAATATTGGGCTCTTGCTGAAAGGGGCGGCTATGGGTATTGCAGAAGCAATACCTGGTGTTTCTGGTGGAACGATAGCCTTTATCACAGGCATTTATGAAGAACTGTTAGATACAATTAAGGCCATAACTCCGGGAAATATAAAACTGATAAGGCACGACAGAATCGGATTTTGGAAGGCAATAAATGGCCCATTCCTCGTTTGGTTACTCATAGGCATGGGAGGAGGACTGATTACGGGGATCCTGGTGATCAGTCATTTGCTAAAACATCATCAATCATTACTTTGGGCTTTCTTTTTTGGATTGGTCGTCGCAAGTGCCATTTTTCTTGCTAAAGATATCCGATGGACAGTTTATAATATTTTAGGAGCCGTTATGGGGGCACTTCTTGCATATATGATAACCAATCTGGCTCCAGCTTCAGGTTCTTCACATCCGCTCTACTTATTCATGGCAGGATGTATGGCGATATCAGCCTTAATGTTACCAGGGATCTCCGGTAGTTTTATTCTATTGCTACTTGGTCTGTACGATCAAATAATCAATGGTTTAAAAGGAATTATAGTGAATCAGGATTTTAGCCAGTTACTACCTATTGGAATTTTTGCAGCTGGAGCATTAACAGGAATGTTTTCATTTGCCAGGATTATGTCCTTTCTGTTTAAGAAGTTTCCGCAATCCACAATGGCCATTATGATTGGTATCTTATTTGGTTCCTTGGGTAAATTATGGCCCTGGAAAATCATAACTCAAGCCTTGTTTAAGACGGGAAATAGAATTGTCGATGTTAATGATGTCAAACTCCCGGATCAAGAACTATATAAAGTCGTTTCAGAATCATTAGTGATGCCGGGTACATATTCTGAGTATGGTGATCCAAGGACGGTGTTTGTCTTACTGTGCATGACTTTAGGAATTTTCGCAGTTGTGATAATTGCTAAATTGGCTAAAAGTCCCTCACAATAATCCTACCAATACACATACATATTGTGATTTTATTTAATATATTTGCAGCTAACAGGCAATAGTTTCTGCATTATTGTCTTTATTAATATGTAATAATAACCTCGTCATGAGACTAAGAGAACTAACAACAATCGTCCTATGCATATGTATGGCATCTGCCTCTTTTGGACAAAGTGAATTTAAGAAAGCTGAAAAACTACTCAATTTAAAAGCTTTTGACTTAGCCATAAAGAATTATGAGACCGCATTGGCCAAATATCCCGATAACGCATTGGGTCATGCTCAATTAGGTCAATCCTATCTTATGACTAATCAATTGCTGGATGCATTGAAATCCTACGAGCGCGCTTTTGCCATTGAAGGAACAATAGACAGCAAGTACAAATTACAGTATGCTACCACACTCAAAAAAGTAGGTCTTTATGATCTGGCAGAATCTGTATTTTTTGAATATGCCTCAACGGATCAGGAAGTTGCCAACCATATGCTGGCCAGCACCGAATATGCCAAGTCCATTTTACAAGCTCCTGAGCAGTATGATATATTGAATTTTGAATTTAATTCAGATCAATCGGATTTCGGTGTGACTTTTCATAAAGAAAATGTAGTGTTTTGTTCATTCAGAGAAGACATTAAAAGAGAAAAAGAGAAAAAGAACACGAGTTATATACAGCAATCCGGTAATCAGCTATTCAAAGTAGCAAAAGAAGGAACAGAGCGTTCCGTTTCTTTTTTGAGACCTGACTTCAAAGAAGTATATAACATCGGTCCGTTGAGTTATTCCAAAGATGGAAGAATGGTGGCATATATGCGTAATACATTTACGACAGGGTCTAATCAAATATTTCGAGACGAAAGTAATATGAGCATCTATATTGCTTTGACAAATGAGGATGGTGATTTTACAGATGAAAAACCATTTCCGTATAACCAGATTGAATATTCATATGCATTTCCAAATCTTGGATTTAATGGTAAGGCATTATATTTTGCGTCAAATCGACCAGGAGGACTTGGTGGATTTGACTTATATGTGAGTTATTTCCAAGATGGAAAATGGTCACAACCAGAAAATTTAGGTCCGGAAATTAATACAGCAGGTAATGAAATCTCTCCTTTTTTCGACGGGGAGAAT
>JAJCYJ010000033.1 GCA_029262975.1 Saprospiraceae bacterium | reverse complement strand
CAATTGCCCGGTCCATAACCTGGTTAATAACATCAGAAGTCTTTGTCATTTTAGTACTGAAACCATATCCTACTAATTCTAATTCGCCGATGGTTGGCGTTAGTTCGACAAGGTCGGTCTGATTACCAAAAGTCATTTCTTTAGGATTCAGAACTGCCCGGGCGATAACCAGGATACGACTTCCCGGTCTCAAGTTTTCTGATAGCTTCAATGTGATACTTTTTCCTCTTTTTAGATTTATTGATTTTCTGTAAGCTGGAATATCTATTGTAACATGTTCTATAGATTTGGCCAGTTTCGAAATTTTAACATTCAAAGAGAATGGAGTTGGTCTCAATCCTTTTTCTATCGGGTATTCTATAAAAATAGGAGGGAATGTAATTTGCTGGAAGTCGATATTCCCAAAATTCGGAAATGAATTATCTATCGTCAGATTTCTCTGCGCCCAATCATTATCATCACGAATCAGCTGCTCTGATTGTTGCCAATTCAAGGATGTTATGTCTTGAGCCGGTTCCGCAGGTGTATGCACTACTGAAAATGTACAACTATGTCCCGGTGAACCAGCAGGAATTGTCCATGGCAATGACACGATCTCTGAATTTGCTGAAGTGAGGGTTGCGGGCACTGGTACCGTTCCTAATAACTGAATATTGGCAGCACCACTTCCTGCACCCGGATGCTTCATATAAAATCTCACTTCTGCATCCCGGATATTAAGATTAACAAGTGCTTCAACTTTTGCAAATAAATAATTGGTATGTGGCGTCACACCATCTGCTTCAAATCTTGCCGGATTTTCGTGCTGCCGTGTCCCGTCACCATTTATTCCGCCAGCGTTATTTTGGAGACGGTTCCAAACATTTGACATGGAATAGAAATTTCTACCGGGAAATCCAGGATTTGTTTCTACGCCCGAATCTTCAGGAAAATCCCTG
Source organism: Saprospiraceae bacterium (assembly GCA_029262975.1). Lineage (GTDB taxonomy): Bacteria > Bacteroidota > Bacteroidia > Chitinophagales > Saprospiraceae > JAJRXG01. Next base: position 3,762 of record JAJCYJ010000033.1, on the reverse strand, counting down.
ATGATTGTATTGGGGATATCATGGGTCAAACAACAGGTAAGTATGGAAGTTGATAATGCCGGATTGGCTACATTGATGCAATTCCAGTGTGTGTTATTTGTTGAATTAGGAATATTGGGTGATCCTGACGGTAACATCACTGTATTAGTATCGGGGATCACACATCCAGCAAATACCAAACCCGGATGAGTCAATCCCAGAATGTGTCCTAGTTCGTGAGCAAGCAATTGTGGATTACCTGCATTATTATCACTCATCACGATATTGCCCAAAGCAGAATTACATGAATCTGCAACTCCCCCTCCAACTCCAGCAAGGTTATTATCTACGAAGAATACTTCAATGACATTAGCTGTTGGAGATACAAAGGATGCCCTAATATTGGCTAAATTAGAACTTGTCTTCAATGCTGCATCTACTATAAGTTGAATAGGCAATACATTAAAAGTAATACAGCACTTTCCCCATATAGCAGAGGCAGAAGCCATTTGAACGTTGAGAGATGCCCCGGTGGGATTAGGATCATTATTTGCATCTCTAAATCCGACAGGTTGAATGGTCAGTGTTCGTTGATTCACTTCTAATTCCGGGTGACAATTTCCAAAATTTGCCAATCCTCTTAATGGAGTAGATTGTACTAATCTAAATAGTGAAGGTGATTTATCTATATATATCAAACCACGGACTAATCCGATCCCACCGCTTTGATAGTTCATTTTAATTGTCAAATCGCGCACACTATAACGAGTCTTACTTCTGGCAGATCTTGACGCCACAAGCCGACCGCGAATTGAAATATGAAATTCTTCTGGTGGTATAGCGGACATGTGATCACTTATCCAGATGAGGCCAAGCTTTTCTTCAATGGCTTTATATGTAATCTCGCCGGTAGTCTCAACCGAAAACGACATTGTTTTTTGATCACTTCTATAGGCACCTCTTTTGGGGCTTGCCATGCAACTTATTTTACCGGTATGATCTTTTCCAACTTTCATACCCATTCCATACCATCCCATTTTATTTAGAATAATATCGACGCTTTTATCTTCATTTTCCGAAATAATAAGTGTCATTTCACCTTCTATTTTCGACTCTACTTCCTCTTGCTCAATATTGACCGCGCCAAGATTTCCTTTGATTTTTACCAATAAGTATTCTGTGAATTTTGCCATTGTTAAATATTTATAATTTTAATAATTCCAGGTTTTCGACTTTATAAGCATCTAGGTTATTGTGTCACACAATTAATGCAATCAACGTCCTGGACGTTGTGCAAATCATGTTACATGAAATGACAAGTACTAATAGCCAAGTGTGTGGTGATATACAGGTATACGTCTTCTTGGTCAGTGCATTATTCGCCTCCATTAGTAAGAGACGTACACAGATACGCTGCCTTTATAACTTTTCATCGAATTTCGAACAATGACAGCACATATTCATACCCAATTTTGTATATTTTTCAATGGATGGTACATTAAATAAATAAATACTACCTGATTTCAAGTATCGTTCTTAGAGAAATGCATTTTGAGAAGGAACCAACCATCGGTATAACGGAATTGTGCTTTCATGAATAATGAGCAGGTTAGTCTACATCCATGCTTGTTTAATTCTTATTCTATCCGTGAAGAATACATTTGTCCAATCCTCTATAAAACGACAATAGTCTATGCATGGGCTTTCCTAATCGAATTAATTATCAGTACAACTGACATTTGCGTAAATAGCACCATCAAAAATTATCCTATAATGAATAACGAGACCCGAAGAAAAGCATGGAAAAAAGTCAAATCCATCAAGCGCTTTTATATTCATGCAAGCATATTTGTAATCATGGGAATATTCTTCTTCTTTATGAATATGGTCACCAGCCCTTTTGACATGTGGTTTTTCTTCCCAATGATTCCATGGGGGACACTGCTTGCCTTTCATTATCTTTTCGTCTTTGGTATCCCGGGCACTGGTCTCTTGTCCCGAGAATGGGAGGAAAGAGAATTTGAAAAACAAATGGACAGACTTGACGGAGATGTAAACTATCATTCACCCTTGGGAAGAAAAGGCAGTTATTTGCCATATACTGAATTAAGTGAGGAAGACGCTCTTGAGTTGAGAAAAATGCAAAAAGAAAGTGATAAGTTTTTCAACGAAGACTTTGTCTGAGAGGTTTAATCTTTGAAAGAACATGGATTCAAGGCAACCAAATATTCTTGAAACAAAGTATATTATATTGTCACGGGTTGATTGTATTTCAATTGAAGGCCAGCAAATATGACAATCAGCAGCTTATCTCTATAGATCAGATTCTGCCAAATAATACATGACATAATATCTCTTTTAATATAGGTTTTACTCCAATCCAGTGGTTCTAATATTACCTTTTAACAGAGCAAATCACTTTACGGAGCGTAAATATCGATTTTCGTAACATGACAATTTTGTTACCCTTCAGGGAAAATTGGTATGGATAATTGCATTGTATCTAAAAGTCTCAATATTTTTCTATTGGTGACTTAGTTTAGAAAGAAACACTGCTCTTGAATTGCGCCTATACAAATTATCATCGCGCCAATTAATAAAATCCAGTAGAACATACGAGTTTAGCGTATTGCCTGCCAACTGAGTTGAAAGAGTCTCAAGAGCTACAGATGCTGCTGCATCAATGTTCGTAGACGTCTCAAATAAAGGATATAAAAAAAAACCGCTCTACAATTATGCAGAGCGGTCATAAGCTATCTCATATTTAAGACCATTTCTACGGATATGTCTTCAGATTACTCTATTACTATCTTTTCAATAATTTGCAAGCCTGCATCATCGATCATTCTTATCAAATAGAGTCCCGAAGATAAGTCAGATACATCTATTTGACCTGATGGATTACTAATTCTTTTTGTCACCTGCCCATCAATTGCGATGATATCTAATCGATTTATAATTTCCTCATTTCTTATGGTGAAGAAATCCGATGTAGGATTAGGAGCAATATTATTTAATGTTGAAGCATATAAGGATGGAATATCCGTGAATATAATAGGTTGGTCAATAGCCGATTTAGAGCCCGTACTCTTCACCATATTCAGACCGGATAAGTGACCTGAAATCTGCAAACAATAGTCTTCAGTTTCACCAAAAGAATAAGATCCGCAAGATTCTTCATATCCCATTAAACTCATAATAATCCTTAGCTTGGTTGTACCTGAAGGAGCATAAGATGGAACTGTTAAAGCTCCAGCAACAGACTGATTACTTCGAGCTTTGCCCAGGTATTCATCTGGGTCATCAAAATCTCCATCACCGTTCCAATCACTATAAATTTTATAATAAGCCAAATAGCGATATGACTGCCAGCCAGGAGTAATATAGAGCTTGAATGCATCACCTGATCGTACAGAAATACATTTATTCGTGTAATCCAGATATCCACTATTATCTCCGGACGTATGGACAAAATTATCAATCTGAACCTTATCTATAAAAGCACGTGAACTGCTCTTGCTATACGATGCACAATAATCTGTAACAATATTGGGGTCTCCGATAACCGAAACATGAAATGCACAGGTTTTAGAATTTCCACAATTATCTTGTCCTTTAAACTCTATGCGAGTGGCGCCTTGTGGAAAAAACCCACCACTTGGGATTCCATCTGTCTGCCTGACATGGCCACACTCTTTTATTTCCATGATATATTCGCGTTTGTATGTAGCTGAATTATCATTCCATTTGCCGGAAGGCTCTAATTCGACATAATGTTGGACA
>JAJCYJ010000032.1 GCA_029262975.1 Saprospiraceae bacterium | reverse complement strand
TAAGTGCATCAATTACGGCTATTGAACTGATCCCTTCACCGCGTTCCTCTTTAAGTCTTTTTTGTTTCTCCTCTTGCCAAATATTCCATCTTGACGCTATTTATGTTTTCCGTTTTTGTTTGTTTTCCATTGATGTTAATTGTCCTAAAAACATTTCTACAGTCACGGAGATTTCTCCCCAGACTGCAGCATCGATAGAATGAAACTTACTTAGAGCAAGAGGATCAAAATCTACCTGTATAGTCGGTATTTTAGGTGTGATCCCAGTATGTTTAGAAAATGAAGCGCCAATTACAATGAGGAGATCGGCCTCATTCATAAACCACGATGCAATCGGTGTTCCACTCCTGCCCAAAACGCCACATCCTAAAGGGTGACTATCTGATATTTGACCTTTTCCCTTAAAAGTCGTGACGACTGGGCAGTTTAATTTTTCTGCAAGGGTGATGATCTTTTCCATATGAAATCGAGCACCGTGTCCCACGACGATCATTGGTCTTTTTGATTGGTTTATCAAGGCCAAGGCCTTCTCAAAACTCTCTTTTGGAGGTGCAATGGTCATGGGTGTTATTCGTCCTTCTGGAGAAAGCGACTGATTCGTTTTTTTCGCATGCAATGTCTGTACCTCATCTGGAAAAGTAAGATGAGAAACGTCTCTCTTAAGAATGGCATGTTTGATAGCAAGGGACATCAAGTCACTATGTTGGCTATTGTGTTGTACACGATGATTAAATTCAGCTACACTAGTGAATGCCCGTATCAAATCTAATTCCTGGAAATTACCGGTTCCTACCACTTGGGTGGCCACCTGTCCGGTTAAGGCCAGGATCGGGGCTCTGTCCACTTTGGCATCCCATAATCCTGTGAACATATTTGTTGCTCCCGGTCCGGCGATTGCAAAACAAGCTGCAGGCCTTCCTGTCAATTTGCCATAAGCGGAGGCAGCAAAAGATGCAGCGCCTTCATGACGTATGCCTATAAATTTTAAATTTCCCTTTTCTTCTTGTCTTCTGAGCGCATCAGCCAATCCGAGATTAGAATGTCCGACCATACCAAAAACCCTATTTACACCCCAGTTTACCATCGTTTCTGCCATGACGTCTGTGATTGTCCTCTGATGTTCTTCTTCCTCTTCAAGACCTATATAAATACCATCTGGTCTTTCATCTACTTCATATACTGGTACACCATCATCAAAACCCGGAGCTTTTCCTGAACAAGGATGAAAGTCCCAACCATGCCAAGGGCATCTCAACAATCCGTTTTCGATACTTCCTTCACCTAATGGTCCACCCTGATGTGGGCATTTATTATCGAGGGCACAGAACTTGCCTTCAAAATGTGCCAGGCAAATTCCTTTATGTCCAGCTGTAACTGTCATGACTCTTCCTTCCAAAAGGTCCTCTTTGTTTTCCAATACTTTGTACCACTTCATCCGCCTATATTTTCAATCTTGTGCGTAATATGATTTTTTATTTATCCTTATAATATCTGATGGATTTGCATATAGGACTGGCCAACCATTTATAATGGATGTCTCTCCGTCGATAGTAACCAACTCCGCCACATCATTTAAAATTGCTTTATTTATTTTTTCTCCATTAGGGCCGAGTAATAGGAAATATTCATACTGGCCATTTTCAATATTTGCCCTGAAAACTGGTGGGATGCCCCCTGATATACAGCGAATCGCACAACTCTTATGTATTTTACCCTCACCGGGCTTCATGACACCAAAATAACATTTGGGATCGAGGATTTCACCACTATATCCGTCCTTCTTGCGATCATATAGATGCGTATTTGCGACAGTAGGCTCATCAAATATTTTAATCAGGGAATCCTCTTTTTTGGTCAATTCCATAAGATACCGACCGTCCCCATAAATCAATGTTCCTTGTAAAGTCACTTTTAATCCATTTAGTGGCCCGCTTGATTTTTCAATATTTGAAATGATTCCCTCGGCTCCAAATTTTCCAAATCCTACGAGGAGAACATAATTAGAAAAACCTTCGGGAATTTTATTATCCGTTACTTCTAATATAGGTACAGGGTCGGCATGGTAGATACCGGTAAATTCTTTTACATTTCCAAATTCAAATATATGATTGTTGAAAGGTTTTTGTGATTTAACAATTAGAAAAGTAAGTAAAGGGATGGATATGAATAGTACGACTATGAATTTAATTAAAAGAGAACGATTTGCCTTTGGCATGTCATCTTTCCAGCCTACAAAAAAAGAGTTTTCTTTATTCATGATTGTGGAATTTTAGTAGGTTCAATAAAACTACCTTCTTCTAGTGGCAGAGGATGTACCCATATAGAGCCGTCCAAGACACTTGTCCGATAGGTTTTTAGTTTTTCATTGAAGGGTGGGGGAGATTGCCCGTTATCCGGTAAATATTGATATCCATGCCAAGGACAAGTAATACATCCATCGATAATTTTTCCTTCTCCTATTGGGCCCATCTGATGTTTGCACACATTATGTACAGCTGATACGTTGCCGTCATATTTGAATATGGCTATGTTTTCACCATTTATAAATACACTTTTACCGCATTGATCGTCTATTTCTTCTAATGAACATACTTTGTAGTAGCCTTCCTTTTCGAGGGTGTGTGGCAAAGAAAGTTTTCGGGTTTCTATTATTCCTGTGTAAAGGTGTAATCCTGTTATAGTTATTACCCCGAGTACAAGCAATGTCCAGTAAATTGGATTGTCTTCATATTGCAATGCACCAGTGGCTACATGGATGACAATTAAAGTATATGCCAGGTAGACGCACATATGCAATCCTTTCCAAATAGCCGGCGACAAATTTTTGAGCCAAAAATCGTGACTTGTTATTGCCATCAAGAAAAGGATAATGAGTGCTAAAAATCCTAACACCTGAAACGGAAAATCACTAATAGCCAGATAATTTGAATTAGCAGTAAATATGCTGGCTATAGGATTTGTGTCTCCAAGGGTATGAAATTGTACAATCGCCATGCCTCCATGTATTAATGCCACCAGGAACATGGAGACTCCAAGATGCCGCCGATTGTAAAGTAATGGTAAAAACCTCTTATCAATCCTGCAAAGTGGACCAATAATTAAAATAATATGCAATAGGAAAAATGCAATAATTGCTGTAGTCCTTATTATTAAAGTCTGGAGCGTGATGTCTTTATGAAATAAAACTTGAAAAATTATGAAAGTTACAGCCATGAACAGAATGCCTATCCAGAGAATGAGGTCGTAAAGTTTTTTTTGTTTATTCCAAAGTACCGGAGAATAGTTAACGCTCATAATAAACCAGCTGCAACCAATGAACTAATAAAGATCAGGATAACAATCCATGCCTGCACATGTATCTTTCTCTGTGAGGTTTTCATGTTATTTCTTTTTCCATTTGTACAATAAATGTGGCCAGAAAATAATTATTCCCGGCGTAATTAAAATTTTAAAAAGTAAAGTTGACCCTACAGTATCTTTGTCAACTATTGCTAATCCTTTCCAATGAAAAGGTATTGAAAAAACAACTCCTATCATTATATAGATCTCTACTATTAGTAAGACTATCATTATGATTTCTTTCATTTTTTTAATTTTTGAAATGAAACATCTTTAATTTAACAAGACCCATATTCTCGCTGAATTAAATCATGCATTCATTGAATCCTTAATTTCTGCCTTCCATGCCAGCGTAAGAAATACCTGTTAATCGGTGCATATTGTAATCAAAGGTGCTCAGATCATTCATGTTAAATTTATTGATATTATCATGACCGCATGACCTGGCAATTACTTTGATCAAATCATTTGCAGCATTAAAAAAATTTGCTAATTGTTGGGCGGAAGCATCAATAATCAGTCTTTTACGCAGACCCTCTTTTTGAGTGGCAATTCCAACCGGACAATTATTGCTATGACATGCTCTCATACCCAGACAACCTATAGCTTGCAAAGCTGCATTGGACACCGCGATTGCATCTGCACCAAGCATCATAGCTTTTGCGAAATCTTCCGGTACCCGTAAGCCTCCAGTGATAATCAAAGTTACATCATGAGCACCTACCTTATCCAAATGTTTTCTGGCACGAGCCAAAGCTGGTATCGTGGGGACATTGATGTTGTTTCTGAGAACTGTAGGTGCTGATCCTGTCCCGCCACCCCGACCATCGAGAATGATATAATCGACACCTACTTCTAAAGCAAAATCGATATCTTCCTCAATATGACTGGCAGCCACCTTATATCCAATAGGGATACCTCCTGTTCTTTCTCGTGCCTCATTAGCCACTTTTCTGAAATCAGCGGCAGTAAAAAGGTCTGGGAATGCAGCAGGACTAATGGCATTTTCACCAACTTTTAATCCACGCACAGCGGCTATTTCTTCTGTGACTTTATGTCCTGGCAAATGCCCTCCTGTACCCGTCTTTGCCCCTTGTCCTCCCTTAAAATGAAAGGCTTGTGCTTTTAGTACTTTTTCCCAGGAGAATCCAAATTTCCCTGATGCTAACTCGTAAAAATATCTTGAATTATTTTCTTGCTCTTCCGGAAGCATGCCACCTTCTCCACTGCAAATTCCGGTACCTGCCAATTCCGCCCCCATCGACAATGCAATCTTGGCTTCACGAGACAAAGCACCAAAACTCATATCAGATACAAAGATTGGTTTATCGAGGGTCAATGGCTTTTTAGCATTCTTTCCAATGATTACCTGGGTAGAGACTGTTTCATCATCAAGTAATGGCCGCCTAGCCATTTGAGCAGGCAAGAACTGAATATTTTCCCACTTAGGCAATGTATTGCGGTCAACACCCATGGCCGCTGAAGGTCCGTGATGCCCAAATTTCTTTAAACCATTCTTTGCTAAATCACGGATATACGCATTATACGGCTCCGTGTTTTCAGGATGTGTATCTGCATATTGACCCAGATACTCGTCTCTCTTAAAAGGTTGGGGATATTTTTTCAAATAGTCTTTAATTTCTTCTTCATCAACCCATACTTTCCCATTTTCAATTTCAGCATAAAACTTATGAAGAACTTCACTATTATTATATTCGCTTATACCTGTGTCATAGCGGTAGTCCCAACCATGCAATCCGCAAACTATATTAGATCCTGTAATGTGCCCATCCGACATTAGTGCACCACGGTGGAGACACCTTCCATAAAGTACAGATATGGAATCATCGTATCTGATTGCTACCAAATCCAATCCATGTACTTGGAAATGTGTAGGATCTTTTTCTTTGATGGTATCAATGTTGCCAAGTTCTATTTTCTTCATATGTAAATACTCGTTTTATTTAATAAGTTGTAAAGATTGTAAATTGAATTTATTGTCAATCTTCGCGTGCAATTGTATTTATTTAAGTAGTTGTCATTCTGATTATGGTCTCATTCATTATTTAAGATTCCGACAAATTATTAGGCAATATTTTCAAATTTCTATTGTATCATTCAAGGTCCTTTTTTTAACCTTTTCACTACTTTGCCAATACTTAATCCCTGGACAACAATAGAAAAGACGACGACTATATAAGTAGCCATGAGAAGCGTCTCTCTAATCGGTCCGATAGGTATCGTCAACGCTAGTCCGATTGAAATGCCACCTCTAAGTCCAGCCCATGTCAGAATACTTAAAGTTGCTTGATCGGCTCTGAGTGCAAGGGGTAAAAAAACGTTAGTCGCAAATAGGGCAATGTATCTTGAAAAAAGCAAAATTAGAATTGATATAAGACCCAGGATAAAGTAACCGAGATGAAAATGCAATGATATAATTTCGATTCCAATTAGAACGAAGAGGATGGAATTCAATATTTCGTCAATTACTTTCCAAAATACATTTAAATGTTGTTTTTGTTCTTCACACGACTTTTCATGATGTATGCCATGACCGATTATAAGACCTGCAACAACCATGGAGAGCGCACCTGAAATATGAAAAAGCATCGAAAGACTGTACCCTGCCATTACAATAGCTAAAGACATAAGAACAGCTACTATCGGTGCTTGTCTCATGCTTGTAATTAGTCGGTTGCCAATATAACCAAGGACAAGCCCCATGACTATCCCTCCTCCTACTTCTTGTGCAAACTCTTTAGTAAGATGTCCAATATTGAGTTCGCTTCCCGACATGGATGCCAATGAAAAAAGCGATAAAAATATGACGATTCCTACGCCAT
>JAJCYJ010000031.1 GCA_029262975.1 Saprospiraceae bacterium | reverse complement strand
AGGAAAAAAAATATTTGAGAAAAACAGTGGGGTCGATGAATTCTTTTATTGAGCGATTCGCTTGTTGTCACAAACTCTTACAGTGATTTTGACTTATGAACGTATGATTCATACGAAGTAGGATGAAGAAATAGAGAAGTCTTCAAATAAATGAACCACTTGTGGCTAAGTCAATGCTCAAAATTATAGCCACCCATACCTTGGTTTAGGTGAGCCTAAAAATCGACGGTTTGCCTGCCACGCCTTAAAGCGTGGGGCCTGATTTTGCAACTATTTCAGTTCTTAATAGCAGCCTGCTGATGTCAGGGACATTTCAATACATAATCCAGATTAAACTGAAAGCCAAGTCTTTTAATATTAGAAATTCGTCCAGTAGCACTTTCATTGTTTTCCGTTAATGTATCTATAATACTTCCTTACTATGTGTAGTGTTGTATTACATTATTTTATGAAATAGAAGTATTTAAAGTTTTATTGCGATTTACAATTTGAAAGACCATTTAGACATGAAAAAACTTTCCCATGTTTTTGTATAGTTTTACTACAATATTTCCCAATTGATTATGGATCGAGCAGTATTGTCACTTTATGTCTTAATTTTCTTCTCCTGTACAAGCGATAATAGTTTACGCATAGTACGTGAATCAAAGGTTGTCTTTACATCCGGGCAGGAAGGTTATAAATGTTTTAGAATCCCAGCTATCATTCAGAGTCCGAATGGTGATTTGCTTGCTTTTGCAGAAGGAAGAAAAGAAGGGTGTTCTGATACTAATGATATAGATCTTGTCATGAAACGATCCAGAGATGGAGGTGTTTCGTGGAGTGCATTGCAGGTGATATGGGACGATCAGCTCAATACATGTGGTAATCCTGTGCCAATAGTTGATCATATTACCGATCAGGTTATTCTATTGTCCACCTGGAACCTGGGCGAAGATCACGAATCAGAGATTATTGAACAAAAAAGTACAGATACGAGACGTCCTTTTGTCCAGATATCATCAGATAATGGGCATAATTGGACAGAACCCAAAGAAATAACCGCACAGGTTAAACTTCCGGAATGGACCTGGTATGCCACCGGCCCGGGATCGGGAATTCAATTGAATCAAGAGCCATTTTAAGGTAGATTAATGGCTGGTTGCGATCATATTGAGGCTGGAAGCAAGAAATATTATTCGCATGTTATATTTTCAGATGATCACGGAATTACCTGGCAATTAGGGGCGTCTTCTCTGAATGATCAGGTAAATGAATGTGAAGTAGCTGAACTTCCGGATGGACAATTGTTGCTTAATATGCGCAACTACGACAGGACTCAAAAGTTACGGCAAACTGCCATCAGCAACGATGGCGGAATGAGTTGGGTAAATCAAGATCATCACCCGATGCTTAAAGAGCCTATTTGTCAAGCCAGTCTTCAGACCTATAATTATAATGGTCTTGCGGTACTTTTATTCAGCAATCCGGCAAGCACACAAGAACGCGTACGAATGACACTCAGATCAAGTTTTGATAATGGTATTACATGGCCAGATTCGTTATTGCTCTATGAGGGGCCTTCTGCCTATTCGGACCTGGTGGTTACAAAGAATGGGATAATCGGTTGTCTCTTTGAAAAGGGTGTGCAAAATCCTTATGAAAGTATATCGTATGCGACAATCACCTTGGATACTAATCGTTAAAATATCCAAACCATTTGGTCATCCTTATTGTTCCAATATCCTTCTCAGATAGTTTATCTGTCCAAGATGGAATGAAAAATGGGCCAATAAGTGGGCGAGACCATATCCGGTAGTCATCTCATAACCTAAAAAATCTACGGGGTATTTTTCTTTTAAGTCGTCATCTGTCAACTTGCTTAGACTTCTATTGATCGTATGGCGTGTATTTCTACTTAGTGTTAACAAATCTTCTTTAGGCACATTTTTACCTACAAATTCAAAAGCCCGATCTCTTACATATCCTGTATGGCCCAGATTATTACCAATAAAAGCGTTGAGATTGCCACAGAGATGTAAACATAGATTGCCAGAAGTGTTGATAACGGAGCCTGTTACTTTCCAAAGATTTTCATCATGGTTGAACAAAGCGATTTCATTTTCTAATTGTGCTATATCCCTGTCATATAATTTTATAAAGTCAGCGATCATTGTTTTTGGATTTATAATGATTTATAATGATTGAATATTCTATGTCTATACTTACTTGTTCATGCTTGCGAAATCACCTTAAAGCAAGATTTCCAAAATGAGTTTTCAAATTGATAATTTCTATTTGTAATTAATAATATGAACATTCTGCCAAGAACATTTATATTGAAATTATAAAGTCATGAATAAGGTCTATTCTGACGCAATATATGTCTTGAAAATATCATAATCAGAACGTACGACATCAGCATATCCCTGTGCTACTTTTCTAACGACCTTTTTAAAATTGTCATTCTTGCCTTTTGTAAGCCTGCCCACCTCCTTTCCCAAAGGATAATTATTCACACGATCTGCTCTTGAATGTTCTGTAGCCAGTACAGCTCCCCAATTTTTCGCGAGCGCTACAAAATCATCTGCATTCTTAATATACTTATCTGTATTTAGTGATTTTTTAAAAGGGCTTCTTTCTCTTACACCATAATATTTATCCTTAATTTTCATCCATCCAAGGTGATCATCAGGGTGAAAATCCAGGGCACGATAAGCTTCCACATATCTGATTCCCTCGTTTGGAAA
>JAJCYJ010000030.1 GCA_029262975.1 Saprospiraceae bacterium | reverse complement strand
CATTAGAAGTATACTTTAGGTATATTCAGGAGTAGTTACATTTTAGATTAATAGTGTCAACGATATGCATTATTCTTGCGGGCGTGGAAAGCCGCATGAAGTGCGTCGATGGGGTGACGCCTTGTGGGTTGGATTCAGGCGGCGAGCCTGCCTGACGGACAGGCAGGTCTTTTGGTGACCCACCAAAGGTCGGCAGGCATTTTTGACGAATGAAAAAGTCACAAATGATTAAAGGTGAAATTCAATTTTAAATCCTACCTCATGTTAAAGCGATACCCCATTTTCTATGATTTCTATATTAATAAAGTGTTTTGAAGATAAGCTTAAGTGGTATAAGTGGTTGATAATCAGTATATTGTGAATATAATGATTGTCCCTACTTTATAAAAATAAAAAATGCCCGATCTTTCATCAGAACGGGCATTTATTATATAAAATTAGAATTCTCTTTCTTTTAGAAAATATATCTTAAGCCCAATTGCATTTGCCAGCGACTTGCAATACTAAAGTCATTAAAAAAGGTTCTGTTCTGACTTGTATCAAAAGTATAAGTAGGTGTCCCATTATCTACAGCTACTCCTATCGGTTGTGTAAGTGATGTCTGTGTGGCAAATTGCCGAACACCCCATCCTGAATTAATCATATTCCCAAGATTTAGAATATCAATACTCACTTGAAACTTTTGATCGCCACTAAGTCCGAAATCCTGAAGTATGCGTAAATCCCATCTGTTGGACCATGGAGATAATGCACCGTATTTTTCAGCATAACTTCCACGAAGAGAAGATAAATAAGAATCTTGTTCGATGTAGTTGCGCAGACCGGTTCGTTGAGCATTTTGTGAAGATGCATCTCCACTAAAATTCATCTGATCGATTTCCGCTTCAGTTGGCACATATAATAAGTCATTTAATCCTGAACCATCATTATTTAAATCTCCACTGTACGTATAACTATATCTTCGACCTTCTGAATATTCGAAGAATATGCTGACAGTCGTTGAGAGCTTGTCACTACTCCAGTTAAACTTTTTAGATGCCACTCCTATCAATCTATGACGATTACCATATAGAGAAGGTGAAGGTTCTGCAGAATTCGTATGATTTATGTTTGCCGGATTTCTATCATAAGCGTCAGATGATATTTCTGCATCAATAGACATTACATCTGTTGCGTCAAGGTAATTATATCCTAATTTGAAATAATTATCTTCCCAGGAGCGCTCTACTGAAAATGAGGCATTAAATGATCTTCCGCCAGATACATTGGTAAAAACATATGCATTGGTAGCACCACCAAATGGACCTTGAACCCGATCATTAGCTTGATAAATAGAACGATTGTCTACTCCATCCAATTTTCCAGTTGGTAGCCTGAGGCCATAGTTGTTTACAACTTGAGCTTGAAGGTCTTTTGTATAAATCAAATCTATCGTTCCAATCCATCCATTTCCATATTCCCTGTCGTATCCTATATTCGTTCTCCATATTTGAGGAAATTTAAAATCCGGGTCAGTCATATTATAAAAGAAAAAATCCGGATTAGCTACCTGGTTACCTATCCAAACAAATGGGAATCTACCAGAAAAGAATCCAGTTCCTCCTCTTAATTGAGCACTACGTTCACCATCCAAATTGTAATTAAAACCGATTCTTGGATTAATCAGAGGAGAAGAAGAAGGGAGTTGAGTGTGATCAAATGTGATATCATTACCCTCAGGGTCAGAATATACAACATCAGGAGCATAGACACCTCCGTTACTAATATTTCCTCCTTTTCGATCAATACTTTCCTGTATTAGATCTGACGTATTGAAATAAAGGGGAAAGTCCAGTCGAAGACCCAGGGTGATATTTAAATTATCATTGACCTGTATTTCATCTTGGCCATATATTGACCATTGCCCAAGGTTAGTTTCAGCAAGCGCCCAGGAATCATTTGCATTGTTAGTAGCAAATGCATCTCTGGCTCCTTGAACTTCACTGGCAAATTCGGGTGAACTCAAGACAGCTGCTGCATCTGCGATATCAAGATCAGGAGCAAAGACCCTAAATCCATAGGAAGTCAAATTAAATGAATTATTGAAGTTGAATCTTTCAAATGCCGTACCCAGCGTCCACGTATGCTTACCTGAGAATATGCTCACGTTATTGCTAAATTGAAAAACATCCTGATCTAACACGTTATTTACCGAAAATGGTTCGTGTCCGGCCACAATGTATCGCTGACCATCCTTACCAATGTTTAAGACAGGGAATGGTGCGGAAAATGGATCCCTGGTATCCCTGAAAGAAGTAACTCCAATTTGAAATTTATTAGAAATTTTGGTGCTTATTATGGATCTTAATTCTACTTTCCCGGAATGCAATTTGTTATTGATTCGGTATCCGCTATTTTGAAATTGGAGGGTTATGAAGTCGGGGCCTCTTCTTCCGATAGCTGATGGATGCGCAGGGTTATCATTAAAAGCATCAAGAAAATTATAGGTAGCCGTTAACTTGTGGTTATTAGAAAGGTTAAAATCTAGTTTGAAAAGACCTTTTTTATTATCTGAATCATGAGTAAA